>SCUN01000148.1 GCA_004297655.1 Acidobacteriota bacterium
GCCGCTTCATCTCGGCGAAATAGAACGGCGGGTCCGGCTGACCGGAGAGCACGCCCGACACGAAGTCCGATTCGTCCTTCGCCTGGAACGCCCAGTTGAATCGCTTCTCGTAACCCAGCGTGCTGTGCGGAATCGCGCTGATGCCTTTGCCGCACGACGACCCGGCGCCGTGACCCGGCCAGATCTGGAGGTAATCCGGGCGCGCGCGGAACGCGTCGATCCCCTTCCACAGCTGTTTTGCGCCGACTTCCATCGTCCCCTTGATGTTCGCGGCCTTCTCGAGCAGATCCGGCCGGCCGACATCGCCGACGAAGATGAAGTCGCCGGTCACCGCGGCGATCGGCTCGTCGGCCACGGCGCCGTCGGTCACGAGAAAGGAAATGTGCTCGGGCGTGTGGCCCGGCGTGTGCAACACCTCGATGTCGATGTTGCCAACCTTGATGTGGTCGCCGTCGTGCACGAGCTTCGCGCCGTCGGGCTTGGCGAACGCGTATTTCCAATTCTCGTCGCCTTCGTCCGAAAGATACAGCGTCGCGCCGGTCTTCTTGGCCAGCTCGCGGGCGCCCGACAGAAAGTCGGCGTGGATATGCGTCTCGGTGACGTGCTTGATCTCGGCGCCCTCCGCCTTCGCCGCGGCGATGTACTGATCCACGTCGCGATTCGGATCAATGACGATGGCCACGTGGTGCGCGGCGCAGCCGATCATGTAGCTGGTTTGCGCCAGCTTGGGCTCGAAGAAGCGCTTCACAAACATGTCACTATTCTAGACATGCCGCGTTACAAGCTCACCGTGGAATATGCCGGCACGAAGTACAGCGGCTGGCAGATTCAGAAGAACGCCCGGACGGTGCAGGGGGAACTCGTGCGCGCCATCCGGGAAGCCACCGGCGCCGGCCTCTTCGAAACCTACGGCTCGGGCCGAACCGATGCGGGCGTTCATGCGCTCGGGCAGGTCATGCACGTCGACCTGCCGATGACGGTGCCCCCGGCTTCCCTCATCATGCGGATCAACGACGCGCTGCCGTCGGATATCAACGTGCTCAGCGCCGAGCGAATGCCGCCGCGCTTCCACGCCCGGCACAGCGCCGTCGCGCGGCACTATAAATATCAGATCTCGACGCGGCGCACCGCGTTCAACAAGCCGTACGTCTGGTGGGTGCGCGAGCCGCTCGATCTCGCCCGCATGCAAGCCGCCGCGGATTTTCTCACCGGCTTCGGCGACTTCCGGTCGTTCACCGACGACGACCCCGAAGAGAAGTCGACGCAGGTGCTCCTGACCGCGCTCACGCTCGCCGCCGAGCCGCCGCTCATCATCGTGCGCGTCTCGGGCTCGCACTTCCTGTGGAAGATGGTCCGGCGCCTCGTCGGCGTCATCGTCGAAGTTGGGCGCGGCGGACTGCAGCCGAAGGACATGCCGCGCCTGCTGGCATCGAAATCAGAGTTGCCCGCGAAACTCACCGCGCCGGCGTCAGGGTTGTTCCTGGAGAGAGTGGATTATTGAAATCTCTCACCATGAAGGCATGAAGACATGAAGGCTTCATGTCTTCATGTTCTTCATGGTGAAGGCTTTTTCCATTTGCCCAGGCGGTATCTCACGTGGTCCCGATGGATCCCGAGCAGCGCGGCGGCGCGGGTCTGGTTGCCGCCGGTGCGTTCGAGGGCCTGGAGGACCAGGCTCTTCTCCACCGCTTCGAGATCGCAGCCGTCGTCGGGCAGGGTGAACGGTTTGTCGCGCGACACCGGCGCCGCCGTGGGGCGCGCGGTCGCGATCTGGCTGAAGCCCGCGAGGTCGCCGATGTCGAGGTCCGGCCCGTCGGTGAGCATCAGCGCGCGGCCGAGGACGATGCGCAGCTCGTCGATGTTGCCGGGCCAGGAGTAGCGCGACAGCGCCGCCATCGCATCCGGCGTGATGCCGGTGACGACCTTCGCGCCGGCGCGGTTGTGCTGGTGGAGGAAGTGGCGGACGAGTAGCGGGATGTCGCCTTCGCGCGACGCCAGCGTCGGCAATTCGATCGCCAGGACGTTCAGCCGGTAGTACAAATCGCCGCGAAACACGCCGGCCGCGACGTCCGCGTCGAGCGGATGATCGGTCGCGGCGATGACGCGCACGTCGACGCGAATCTCCGGGCTGTCGCCGACGCGCTTGAACGAGCCGGATTCGAGATACCTGAGCAGCTTGGACTGCAGCGCCGGCGTCAGCGCGCCGACATCGTCGAGCAGGATCGAGCCGTCGTGGGCCTCATCGAAGACGCCGCGCGTGAGAAATGCCGCGGCGCCGGCGGTGGGCTCGCGGCCGAAGAGCGTAACGTCGAGTTCGTCCTCGGACATCCCGGCGCACTGCACCTTCAGAAACGGCCCCATCGCGCGGCTGCCGGTGTAGTGCACGACGCGCGCGAGGTGGTCCTTGCCGGTGCCGCGCGCGCCCGTCAGGAGCACCGGCGCGTCGGCAAACGACACGCGCCGCGCCAGATCGCGCGCGAACGTGACCGCGGGCGACGCGCCGACGATCGACGCGAGCGTGAACGGCCGCGCGAGTCGGTCGCGCAGCGTGCGCAGCTCGCGCCGGATGCGCGTCACCTCGAAGGCGTTCAGCACGCGGCGGGCGATGTCGTCGATGCTGATGGGTTCGAGCGCGTAGTCGAACGCGCCGGCGGCGAGCGCCGTCGCGACGGGCCCTTCGACATCGTCGGGCTGCGCGATGAGGATGACCGGCGGATCAGGGTCGCGTTCGTGGATGGCGGCCAGCGCGGCGAGCGCGGCCCGGTCGGGCATGTGGAGGTCGAGCAGGACCGCGTCGACGCCCGCGTCCACGCGATCGCCCGCCTCGTCCGGAGAGTCGGCCTCGACGACGACGTGGCCGTCGGCGCGCAGCCGTTCCGCAACGGCCCAGCGGCCGGGAACGATGAGCACGCGCTTGGCAGCCATGGCGTTCAGCTCTCGGACGGCGTCTTGATCGCGGTTTCACCCAGCCAGCGGCGCGGACGCACGCGGCGGAGACCGAACGGCTCGACGGCGTTCGCTTCGATGTGGGCCACCGCGGCGTCGAGATCGTCAGTCACGAGCAACAGGTCCAGATCCTTCGCGCTGATCGCGCCGC
Source organism: Acidobacteriota bacterium (assembly GCA_004297655.1). Lineage (GTDB taxonomy): Bacteria > Acidobacteriota > Vicinamibacteria > Vicinamibacterales > SCN-69-37 > SCUN01. The sequence goes on from SCUN01000148.1 coordinate 3,098, forward strand.
GCTCCTTGAGATCGCGCAGGAGCGTGACGAGCGACCGCCAATACTCCGTGCCGATCAGGACGACCGGAAAGCTGCGGATCTTGCCGGTTTGAATCAGCGTCAGCGCTTCGAAGAGCTCGTCGAGCGTGCCGATCCCGCCGGGCAACGCCACGAAGGCGTAGGAGTACTTGAAGAGGATGACTTTGCGAACGAAGAAGTAATGGCAGCTGACCCATCGGTCGAGGTACGGGTTCGGCGACTGCTCGTGGGGTAACTCAATATTACAGCCGACCGACGTCCCGCCGACATCGCGGGCGCCGCGGTTGGCGGCCTCCATCAGACCCGGCCCGCCGCCGGTCATCACGGTGAAGCCGAGGCGGCTGACGCGCCGGCCGACCTCGCGCGCAAGCTCGTAGTACGGATGGCTTTCGGTAAAACGCGCCGACCCGAAGATCGTGACGCACGGGCCGGCGAAGTGCAGGGCGCGGAAACCGCGGATGAAGTCGCGCACCGCCCGAAACACGAGCGTCAGCTCGCGGAGCCGCGAATGCGGCCCCTCGAGCATGACGCGATCGGGATTGCTCAAAGACCGTTCTACTTCTTTCGCGCGCCGAGCGATTCGAGACGCGCGGCCAGGTCGGCGCCGGCGGTCGCGGTGTTGACGGCCTTGTCGATGTACAGGATCTTGCCGTCCGGTCCGATGTAGAACGTCCAGCGCTTCGCGAAGCCGACGCCCGGCGTCGGCGTCAGCACGCCGTACGCATCGGCCACCTTCTTCGACGGATCCGACAGCATCGGGAAGTTCGCCTGCTCCTGCTCCGCGAACTTCTTGTTCGTGTCGGCGTCATCGACGCTCGCCATGAAATACGCGACGTTGAAGCTCTTGATCGTTTCGCCGCTCGACGTGAACGCCTTGCATTCCGCCGTGCAGCCGCCGGTAAACGCCTTCGGATACCACGCGAGGACCACGAACCGGCCCTTGTAGTCCGCGAGCGTATGCGTCTTGCCATCCGTGCCCGGCAGTGAAAACGCCGGAGCCGTGTCGCCCACCTTCAAATCGACGGGCGCCTGCGCGCCAACGCCGGCGGCGAGCGCGAGCCCGAACGCCATCACGAGTGCCACTTTCTTCATGACCAACCCTCCGCCTTTAGCCTAACATCGCCCGATTGGCGAACTTCTACCAGTTGTTCGCAGCCGCGGCGGGACGATTCCCGGATCGCACCGCCATCGAAGTGCTGCGCGAAGGCCCCCCGGCCCCGTCCATCGACGTCTGGACGTACGCCCAACTTGAAGCCGACGCCGGCCGCTGGTCGGCCTGGCTCGTCGCGCAGGGCATTCAGCCGGGCGACCGCTGCGCGATCCTCGCCGACAACGACGCGCGGTGGATCGGCGCCTATCTCGGCGTGCTGCGCGTCGGCGCGATCGCCGTGCCGCTCGACACGAACTACAAACCGCACCAGGTGAAGTCGATCACCGACAATTGTGAAGCGCGTTTAATCTTCACCACCGCGAAGTACCGCGACACGGTCGCGGCCGCGATCCCCAATTGCCTGCGCGCTGATCTGTTTGACGACGCCGACCGTCGGCCGGTTGCGCATCCGGCGCCGGTCGTCGAGCGCGGCACCGACGACGCGGCGGTGCTCCTCTACACGTCCGGCACCACCAGCGATCCGAAGGGCGTCATCCTCTCGCACGGCAACCTCGAAGCCGAGCGCGCGGCCGCCTTCAAGATCATCACGCTCTCGGAAACCGACGCCGTGCTCGGCGTGCTGCCGCTCTTCCACGCGCTCGCCCAGCTCGCCAACCTGCTCCTGCCGCTGATCGTCGGCGCCAAAGTCGTCTTCCTCGAATCGGTCAGCTCGACCACGCTGCTCCAGGCGCTTCAAACCCGCGGCATCACGATCTTCGCGTGCGTGCCGCAGTTCTTCTATCTCATCCATCAGAAAGTCATGGCCGAGGTCGGCAAACGCGGCCGGCTGAGCCGCGCGCTCTTCGGCGCGATGCTCAAGACCAACGGCTGGCTGCGCGATCACGGCGGCCTCAATCCCGGCCGCCGCTGGTTCGCGCGCGTGCACCACACGCTCGGCGATCACATGCGCGTGCTCGTCACCGGCGGCTCGAAATTCGATCCGGTCATCGGCCGCGACCTCTACGCGCTCGGCTTCACGCTGCTCAACGCCTACGGCCTCACCGAGTGCACGGGCGGCGCGACGATCTGCCGGCCGAACGACTCGTGGAACACGTCGGTCGGCGCGCCCATCGACGGCGTCGAGGTCGCCATCCGCAAGGACACCTCCGACACGGGCCGCGAGTACGACGACGGCGAGGTGCTGATTCGGGGACCGATCGTCATGCAGGGCTACTTCAACCGGCCCGAAGCCACCGCGGCCGTGCTGAAGAACGGTTGGCTCCACACGGGCGATCTCGGCTATCTCGACCAACGCGGACGCCTCTACATCACCGGCCGCAGCAAAGAGATCATCGTCCTCAGCTCCGGCAAGAATCTGTACCCGGAGGAGATCGAGGCGCACTATCGGCAGTCGGCGATCATCAAAGAGTTGTGCGTGCTCGGCCTGACGAAACCCGGCGAGCCGTCGGCCGAGCGACTGCACGCGGCGATCGTGCCGGACGAACAGGTGATGCAGCAGAAAGGCATCACGAACGTGCGCGAGCTCGTGCGCTTCGACCTCGAGGGCTTGTCGGTCCAGTTGCCGGCGCACAAGCGCGTGCTGACCTACGACATCTGGACCGAGCCGCTACCGCGCACGTCGACCGGGAAAGTGAAGCGGCATGAAGTGGAGCGCCGCGTGCGCGAACACGCGGCGGGCGTGAAGGCGCAGGCACAGGCCGCCCGTCCGATGACCGCGGCTGAGCAGGCGTGGGCGGCCGACGCCGAACGCGCCGGCGCGCTGGCGGCGATCCAGGAGAAGCTGAAGCGGCCAAGCGTGTCGCCCGACGCGAATCTCGAGCTCGATCTCACGCTCGATTCGATGGAGCGGGTCGAGCTGCTCACGATGGTCGAGCAGCGATTCGGCACGCGGGTCACGCCGGAGACGCGCGCGGCGATCTTCACCGTGCGCCAGCTGGTGGACGCGGCCATCGCCGGCGAAACGGCCGAGGGCGGCACGGCGGCCACGCCCTGGGCGACCATCCTCGCGCAGGATCCCGGCGGTGACATCGTCGAGAACCTCAAGAATCAGCACCTGCTCGTCGGGCTCCCGTTCTTCGTTCTGCTGAGGACGCTGGCGCTCGTGTCCCGCGTCTTCTTCCGATTCCGCGCGTCGGGCGTCGAGCATCTGCCGAAATCGGGGCCGTACCTGATCTGCCCGAATCACCAGTCCTATCTCGACAGCTTCGTCGTGCTGTCGCAGGTGCCGTGGGGCGTGTTCCGGCAGTTGTTCTTCGTCGGCGCCTCCGAGTACTTCGAGACGCCGCTCATGCGACGATTCGCGCGCGCGACGAACATCGTGCCGGTCGATGCGAACGTGAACCTCATGCGCGCGCTGCAGGCCGGCGCGGCGGGTTTGCGGATGGGCAAGGTGCTCGTGCTCTTCCCCGAAGGCGAGCGCTCGATCGACGGCGAGTTGAAGTCATTCCGAAAAGGCGCGGCGGTGCTGGCCTCGCAGCTGCACGTGCCGATCGTGCCGGTGGCCATGGACGGGCTCTTCCAGCTCTGGCCGCGCAGCCGCGGATTCCAGTGGAAGAACCTGTTGCCCGGCCGCGGCGCGCCGGTGCGCGTGGCGATCGGCCCGCCGATCCCGGTGACCGCCGGCGACGAGCAGGCCACGGCCGCCGAACTTCGACGTTCGCTCGAGGCGCTGTTCGAGCGCGTCCGAACCCCGAGAACCTGATCGGCTAAGATGCTCTGCCTATGAAGATTCGCCTCGCCGTGCTCCCCACGGTCGTGATGGTGCTGGCGCTCGCCGGTCCCGCCGCCGCGCAAACCGCCGGACAGGATCGGTCGACGATCGGCGCCAACAAAGGCTCCCAGACGTTTTCGGTCAAAGGGCACTTCTCCGTGTTCGGCGCCGTCGGCCTGGACCTCGACGTCCTCGGCGACGTCACGGCCGGCGCCCTCGGCAGCGTGCGCGGCACGCCGACGCTGGTGCAGAACGCGGCGTACCCGGATGTCTACGTGAAGACGCAGCATCGGCGGTATCTCGGCGCGTCGTTCGGCTTCAGCAAGAAGACCGAGATCATGGCGCGCTACCAGGAAGCCAACAACCCCGCGGCCACGATCCTGCTCGGCACCTTCGGCTCGAGCGCCGCGAGTTTCCCCGTCGAGTTCAGCAACTACAAGGACCGGATGATCGAGTTCGGGCTGCGGCACTACTTCGCGACGCCGAAACGGACGCGCGAGTATTTCTCGCTGCTCTACGGGCTGAAGACCGTCGAGCCGAT
>SCUN01000149.1 GCA_004297655.1 Acidobacteriota bacterium
GACGCGCGGCCGGACGTCCTCAATCACAACACCGAGACCGTGCCGCGGCTCTACCGGCAGGCACGACCCGGCGGACGCTACACCCGCGCCCTCGAGCTGCTCGACCGCGCGCGCACGATCGCGCCCGACATCCCGACCAAGACCGGCATCATGGTGGGCCTCGGCGAAACCCTGCCGGAGATCGTCGACGTGCTGACCGACCTTCGAAAGGTCGACACGAAGATTCTGACGGTCGGCCAGTACCTCCGCCCGTCGGCCGCGCACCTTCCCATGGAGCGCTACTACACGCCCGACGAATTCCGCGAGATCAAGCGCATCGCGCTCGATCTCGGCTTCGGCCACGTCGAAAGCGGCCCGCTCGTGCGCTCCTCGTACCACGCGCACGAACAAGCTGACAGCTTCGCGTCAAAGACCTAAATCCGCCCGCGCGGTGTCAAACACTCGCGGTGGTTCCACCAGCCCGGCGGCAGCTTTCGACCCTGGCGCGCGCGTTTCTCGCCCGCTTCTTTGAAAACGAAGCGGCGGGGACGACGACGGACGCCCGCGAGGGGTTCTTCTGGCTGATCGCCGCACTCGCGACGCCGGGCATCTTCCTGCCGCTCTGGATGTACTTCCGCTGGGAAGCCGTGGCGGAACTCGGCGGCCCGGCCGCGCTCCACCGGACGCTGCTCTTCGACAAGACGATCTACCTCGGCGTCTCGACGGTCGGCATCGTGCTCCTCAGCGCCATGATCTGGCACACGCTGATCGTCGAGCGGCGCGACGCACTGATTCTCGGCGCGCTCCCCGTTCGCGGCCGCACGATCACGTTCGCCAAGCTGATCGCGCTGGCCGGCTACATCGGCATGATCTCGATCGGCATGCACGCCATCTCGGCGCTGCTCTACGGCTTCGGGCTGTCGAGCATCGAGCGCTGGGCGCTCCTCCTGCGGTTCGGCGCGGGGCAGATGATCGCCTCGATCGCGCTCAACTGCTTCGTGTTTGCCGCGATCGTCGGCCTTCAGAATCTGGCGATCGCCGTCCTCGGCCCGCGCCGCTTCGCGCGGGCCTCTTCCCTGCTCCAGGTGATCGTCGTCGGCCTCGGCGTGGGCGTCCTGCTGTTGGTCCCCGCGATGGTCACGAGTGCGCCGCTGCTGACCGTCGCGCCGGCGCCGCTCGACCGCGCGATCTTCTGGGCGCCGCCGATGTGGTTCCTCGGCCTCAACGAGGTCATTACCGGCACGTCGTTTGCCGCGATGACCCCGCTCGCCGAGCGCGCCGTAAGCGCGCTGGCCCTCGCCGGCGGCGTCGCGCTCATCGCGTTCCCCATCGCGGCAAGCCGGACGATGGCGGCAGCGGTCGAAGGGAATGTCTCGACCGAGGGCCGCGGATTCGGCGCGGTCTCCATCTGGCTCACGCGGGCGCTGGCCTTCACGCCTGAGCGGCGCGGCGTGCTGCAATTCACAATGGCGGCGCTCGCGCGCACGCATCAACAGCGGCTGATCCTCGCGGTCACGGTCGGCGTGGCGATCGCGATGGTGACGCCCGCCGCCGTGATGTTTCTCGACGGCAGCAACGTCAACGCGTGGCGCGTGACCAACTGGGGCCAGGCGGCGCCCGTGTCGCTTCTGGCCGGCCCCCTCATGTGGAACTTCATCACCGTGCTCGGCATGCGGGCCGCCATGGCGTTTCCGAGCGAGCTTGGGGCGTCGTGGCTCTTTGCCGTCGCGCCGGCGCCCATGTTCGTCGGCCGAAACGCTGCGCGAAGCCTGCTCACCGTGATCGGCGTCGTGCTGCCGCTCGCGCTGGCCCTGCCGGTCTGGTATTCGGTCTGGCCGTGGTTCTACGTCACGCCCGTCGCGATCGCCGCCACACTCGGCATGCTGACCATCGTCGACGCGGCGCTCTGGGGATTCGTGGGAATTCCCTGCGCCAAGCCGCTCGCCACCCAGCGATCGGGGCTCACCTCGCGGTGGCCGGGCCTGCTGATCTTTCTCTACTTCTACTGCTACGTGTTCCCGCAGTGGCAAATCGCCGCCACGCAGAGGCCCGGGTGGTGGTTCATGCTGATTCCGCCCACGCTGATCTTCATCGCCGTCCACTCCGGGTCGAAGAGCGCCGCGCGCGCCAACGGCCTCTCCGGCGATCCGCACGGCTATCTCAAGCTCGACCTGTCGGTGTCGGCCAAACAACTGCGGAGCGCGCCTCATGCTTGACGTGCGACACATCACCAAACGCTACGGCGGCGTCACCGCCGTCAACGACGTGAGCTTCAGCGTGCGGCCCGGCGAAGTGCTGGGCTACCTCGGTCCGAACGGCTCCGGAAAGTCGACGACGGTCAAGATGCTCACAGGGTTGATGCCCCCGACGTCGGGCGTCATCGCGTTTGAGGGCCGCGATATCTCGGACGATCTTGTCGGCTACAAAGCCAGGGTCGGCTACGTGCCCGAGGAGGCGCACGTCTACACCTATCTCACCGGTCCGGAGTATCTCCGGCTGACCGGGCGCCTGCGCGGCATTCCCGAGGCCCGGCTCGAGCGGAAGATCGGCGAGTTCCTCAAGATCTTCGGACTCGACGCGGACTACCACGCGCCGCTGACGGCCTTCTCGAAGGGCATGCGGCAGAAGGTGCTCCTCTCGGCCGCCCTGCTCCACAACCCGCAGGTCATCGTCCTCGACGAGCCTGTCTCTGGGCTGGACGTCTCGACGGCGCTGGTCCTGCGAACGGTCGTCGAGTCGCTCGCCAAAGACGGCCGCATCATCTTCTACAGCTCTCACGAGCTCGACACGGTCGAGCGCATCAGCACGCGCGTCATCATCCTCAGCCACGGCCGCGTCGTCGCCGACGACTCGGCGGC
>SCUN01000150.1 GCA_004297655.1 Acidobacteriota bacterium
GCTACACCGGCGTCGGCATCCTTATTGATGGCGCGTCGAATGTGACCATTAAAGGCGGCGCGGTGCGCGGCTACAAGGTCGGCATCCGCGCGGTCAGGACACCGAAGCTCCACATCACCGGCGTCGACGCCAGCCATAACTACAAGCAGCGTCTGTGGAGCGGCATCGAGAAGGAAAGCCTGCTCGACTGGATGTCGTACCACCAGAACGAGAAGGACGAGTGGCTGCGGTACGGCGCGGCGATCTACGCGACCGACTGCGACGAGTGCGAGTTCGACAACAACACAGCGCTCCAGGGCGAGAACGGCCTGCTATTGACGCGCGCGAAGGGCGCGAAGATCTGGAGCAACAACTTCTCCTGGAACTCCGCGCTCGGCCTCGGGTTCTACCGGGTCACCGACAGTGTGGTGCATCACAACAAGCTCGACTGGAACGTCAGAGGCTACAGCGACGGGTTCTATTTTCGCGGGCAGGACTCGTCGGCGATCCTGATGTACGAGCAGTCGAGCCGGAATCACTTCCAGGACAATTCGGCCACGCACGGCGGTGACGGCGTGTTTCTCTGGGCCGGCCAGTCCACGATGGACACGGGGCAGGGCGGCGCCAACGACAACCTTTTCATCAACAATGATTTCAGTTTCGCCGTCGCCAACGGCATCGAAGCGACGTTCAGCCGCAATGCCTTCATCAACAACCGCGTTGACGGTTGCTGGCACGGCGTCTGGGGCGGATACAGTTTCGACTCGGTGTTCGCTGGCAACTCGTTCGTCCGGAATATCGAGGGCATCGCGATCGAGCACGGGCAAAACAACAAGATTCTGAACAACACGTTCACCGGCGGTGATGTCGGCATCCGCCTGTGGGCGAACCTGACGCAGGATCCGTCCTGGGGATACGCGAAGAACCGCGACACGAAGAGCCACGGCTACGACATTGCCGGCAACACCTTCGAGGGCGTGAAGCAGGACCTTCAGATTCTGAGGACCGACGACATGAGGCTCTCCTCCGTTCGCGCCGAGCTGCCGGCGGTGCCGTCGGCGCCGACGATCCCGGGCGGTCTGCGCTCGCCGAAGCTGTCGCCGAGCGACCGGCAGGGCCGCTCGACGATCATCGTGGACGAGTGGGGGCCGTACGACTACAAGTCGCCGAAGCTGTGGCCGGTCGGAAAGCCCTTTGATCGCCCGATGAAGCTGCGCGTCCTCGGGCCCGAGGGGAAGTGGACGCTGAAGTCCATTCGCGGCGGCACGACCACCGCGACGAGCGGCGTGATCGCGCCGTGGGACAAGCCCGCCACGGAAATCACCATCACGCCGGCCGGCGTCGGCACGGACGTGGAAGTCGTCCTCGAGTACGTCGGCGGCGAAGTGGTGTCGCCGCGCGGACAGAAGACGCCGGCGGGGCAGCCCTACCTCTTTAAGTACGTGCTGTATTCGCCGGACGCCCGTTGGACGCTGGACGCCTGGACGTTGGACGAATCGACCGACCCCGTGTCGCATCCCGACGCCTTCGCCGCGCGCCTGAAGACTCCGCCGACGAAGACCCTGAGGCCCGCGCGGCTCGAGTTCATCAGCGGCGGCACCTTCATCGAGGGACTACCCAGGGACCGGGTGGCGCTTGTCGCCACCGGGGACGTCCGGCTCGATGCCGACGTCACAATGGACGTCATCGCCGACGACGGAGTGCGGGTGTGGATCGACGGAAAGCTCGCGATCGACGGGTGGTCGGTGCATGAATCCGAGCTCGACCATGCGACGCTCGCGCGCGGCCGCCACAGGATTCGGATCGAGTACTTCGAACAAACGGGCTGGCAAGAACTCCAGGTGAGGTTCCGACGTGACTGAATGGATTGCGGCGCTTGTCACACTGACGTTTCTTGAGATCGTCCTCGGCGTCGACAACGTCATTTTCATCTCCATCCTCTCCGGCAAGCTCCCGAAAGATCAGCAGAAACGCGCGCGCCGCGTCGGCCTGTTCGCCGCGATGTTCATGCGCGTCGCCCTGTTGCTGTCCATCACCTGGATCGCTCGGCTAACGACGCCGCTCTTTCCGCTCCTGGGCCATCAGGTCACCGGCCGCGACCTGATCCTGCTCGGCGGCGGGTTGTTCCTCATCGCCAAGGCGACGTTCGAGATCCACGAGCGGCTCGAAGGCGAGTCAGGCCATGAGTCGCGCAAGGCCGCGGCGTCGTTCGGGAGCGTCATCGCCCAGGTCATGCTCCTCGACATCGTCTTCTCGCTCGATTCGGTGATCACGGCCGTCGGCATGGCCAACGACCTCACCGTGATGGTCACGGCGGTCGTGGCCGCCGTGCTCGTGATGATGCTGGCGGCCGAGCCGATCAGCGACTTCGTGGAAGTGCATCCGACGATCAAGATCCTGGCGCTGTCGTTCCTGCTCCTGATCGGGCTGTCGCTCGTGGCCGAAGGCTGGGGCCAGCACATCTCGAAGGGCTACATCTACTTCGCGATGGGCTTCTCGGTGTTCGTCGAGGTGATCAACATCCGCGTGCGCAGCAAACAGAAACCCGTGCAGCTGCGGCAGCCCTATGTGGAATAGGTATTGATTACAAAGAGTAAGTGAAGTACTTTTAGTAATCATGAAGCCACAGCCGCTCGTTGTCCTCGCTCTCGCGGCCGCCCTCGCGGCGTCCGTCACCGTCCACGCCCAGCAGCCGCCGACGCGCTGGACCATCGATCCCGCGCACAGCGCCGCCAGCTTCGGCGTGAAGCACATGCTGGTCTCGACCGTCCGCGGTACGCTCGGGCCGGTCACCGGCTCGATCTGGTACGACGGCAAGAACCTCTCGTCCATCAAGGCGGACGTCTCGATCGACGTCAAAGGCCTCTCGACCGGCGTGGCGCAGCGCGACGCGCACCTCCGGACGCCGGATTTCTTTGCGGTCGATCAGTTCCCGGCCATTACGTTCAAGTCGACGCGCGTCGTGCCGGGCGCCGGCGGCGCGTTCAAGCTCATCGGCGATTTGACGATTCGCGATGTCACGAAGGAAGTCACCCTCGACGTGGATGCGCTGCCGGCGACGATCACCGCGCAGGGCGCACAGCGCACGGCGACGAGCGCCACGACCACGATCAACCGGTTCGACTACAACCTCAAGTGGAACGGCCTGATCGAGGCCGGCGGCGCGGTCGTCGGGCCCGATGTGAAAGTGCAGATCGACCTCGAGGTCGTCCGGAAGTAGCCACCAACCACCCGGGCGTGTTTGATGTCTAATTTCCACATGCCCGGGCTCTCGCTGGTCTGCCTGCTCGTTCTTGCCCAGACCCCGCCGCCGTTTCCGCCGCCGCCGGTGCAGCGCCCGGTCGTCGCGGGCGGCGTCGCGGCCGGGCAGTCCCGCGATCAAAACCAGCGGATGCCGCTTGTCGGGAAGGGCAGCATTGCCGGCACCGTGCTCAACGAACGCGGCCAGCCGGTCAAAGGCGCCCGCGTCTCGCTCGGCGGCGGCGCCGTCAGCCGGAGCGAAGTGTCGAGCGCGAGCGGCGAGTTCCTGTTCGACAAGTTGCCGGAGGGCCGATACAGCATCAGCGCGACCCGCACGCGCTATCTCTCCGGCAGCTACGGTCAGAAACGGCCCGAACGTTCGGGCACGTCGATTCAATTGGCCGACGGCGAGATCAAGAAGGGCCTGAACGTGACGCTGTTTTCGGCGTCCGTGATCACCGGCGTGATCTACGGCGATGACGGCGAGCCGGTACAAAACGCCCAGGTGCGCGCCTTGCGCTGGACGATGCGCACGGGCGTGCGCCGTTTGCAGTCCGCCAACGGCGCGTCGACCGACGACCGCGGCATGTATCGCCTGTACGGACTGACGCCGGGTGAATACGTGATCACCGCGTCGTCGAACAGCCAGGACTTCGGGCCGCAGATGACGGTGGAGATGGCGATGGCGGTGGAGAAGGCGGTGCAGGCCGCCGCCGCGTCCGGCGATCCGAACGTGCGGACGAGCTTCAGCAACGGCGTGCTCACGCTGCCCAACGGGCAGACGATGGAATCGCCGGCGCCCGTCACGTTTGCGCCGACCTACTATCCGGGCACCACGTCGCCGTCCGGCGCGCTCTCCGTGACGGTTTCCGGCGGCGAAGAACGCCAGGGCATCGACATCACGCTGATGAAGGTGCAAACGTCGACGATCACCGGGATGGTGGTGTCGGCGAGCGGCGCGCTGCCGCAGACCGTGACGGTCAACCTGCAACCAACCGATGAAGCCGCGCAAGGCATGCCGCTCAGCTCGGCTCGCGTCACGCCCGACGGCCGCTTCACGCTGCGCACCGTACCGCCGGGCCAGTACAACATCATCGCGCGCGCCACGACGACCGTGCGTGTGCAGGTGCCGAACGCGCCCGGCGTCGGCGGCGCCGCGGTTCCGGTGCAGGAGGTCGCGACGTCCCAGACGGTGTCGACCGGCCGCACGCTGGTGTCGGTCGACGGCGCCAACCTCAACGGCGTGATCGTCACGCTCGACGGTGGGCGGAGCGTCGCGGGCCGCGTCGTGTTCGAAGGCGGGATGCCGCCCGACCTCAATCGCACGCGGATGACCGCGAATCTCCAAATGGCGCCGAGCGCGTCGTCGATCAATAACCCGACGCCGCAGCCGGCGCCGGTCCTGGCGGACGGGACGTTCAAGATCGCGAACGTGTCGCCGGGCCGGTACGTGCTGCGCGTGAGCGGCGTCCAGAACTTCTCGGTGAAGTCGTCGGTCGTTCGCGGCCGCGACTCGCTCGACTATCCGTTCGAGGTCGAGAACGACGACATCGGCGATGCGCTCGTGACGATGGCCTCGGGCCTCGTGCCGACTGAACTCGGCGGCACGATCACGGACCAGACGGGCCAGCCCGCGGTGGACTACACGATTGTCGTCTTCAGCTCAGACCAGCGGTTCTGGATGCCGGGTTCACGCCGGATTCAGACGGCGCGGCCGGGCACCGACGGGAAGTACACGCTGCGCGGGCTGCCGGCCGGCGAGTATCAGATCGCGGCGCTCAGCGACCTCGAGCCGGGCATGCAGTACGACCTCGAATTCCTGAAGGCGCTGCTCGTCGCGTCCACCCGCGTCACGCTCGGCGACGGCGCCAAGGTGACGCAGGATCTGCGGATTAACGTCAGCGGCTCGCGTAGGCCGGAGCTTTAGCTCCGGCATCGATGACGTAGGCCGGAGCTTCAGCTCCGGCACGCGATGACGTAGGCCGGAGCTTCAGCTCCGGCGCGCGATGACGTAGGCCGGAGCTTTAGCTCCGGCATCGATCGTGCAGCGCATGCCTCATGCGCCCGCGACGTCTCGGTGGTTTTGCCTACTCTGGTTGTCACAGGTACTTTGTCACTTGCTGTACATGGCAACGCCAGTGCCATTTCACCGCTGGAGTCGTCGAGGCCCTGGCCCCAATCATGTTGACCGCGCTACGCGAACGAGGCCACGAGTGTCTCGCCTGGGTCTTCATGCCCGACCACGCTCATCTGTTGCTTGAAGGTCTGACCAGCGAGGCGCGGTTCCGCGACGCGATGACGCTCGCGCGTCAGAGGACGGCGGTTGCGTTTCGACGGGAACGTGGAACACCCCTCTGGCAGGACGGGTACTTCGAGCGCGTGCTTCGACGGGAAGAGGACTCCGGTGCCGTCATCGCCTACATCCTCAACAATCCGGTGAGAGCCGGCCTTGTGCAGGAGTGGAACGAATATGCGTTGAGTTGGTCGGTTTCAGTTGCTGACCTGGTGCGAAGCGGCCGGGGCTGAAGCCCCGGCCTACGACTGCGGGCTGCCGGGGCTGAAGCCCCGGCCTACGACTGCGGGCTGCCGGGGCTGAAGCCCCGGCCTACGGGTCGCGCTTGCGTAGGCCGGAGCTTTAGCTCCGGCGCGCGCTCCTGCTATTTCTCGGACCCCAGCCGCCACGGCAGGTCCGCAATCACATACGCCATCACGGCGATAGCCGCGGCGTTATCGCCGGCCTGCTTCGGGGTGATCCGCTCGATCGTGTCGGCGGGCGTGTGATGGATCAGGAAGTAGTTCGCCTCCGCCAGGTGCGACATCATCGGCACGGATCCGGCGGTGCCCGCCGGTCCGATGTCCGCGCCGCCGCCGCCGTCGCGGACCGGATCGGCGCCGATCGATTTGAGCAGACTCGCGATTGCGGCGACGGTCGCTTTCGCCGGCGCCGGTCCTGAGAACCCGAATCCCTGCGGATCGAAGATGCCGCCGTCGGATTCGAGCAGCATCACGTGGTCCTTGAGCTCCGTCATGTGCTGGTCGCGATAGCCGTTGCCGCCGCGCGTGCCGTTCTCCTCGTTCGTGAAGAGCACGACGCGAATCGTGCGCCGCGGCCTGAGGCCGAGCTTCTTCATCAGGCGCAGCGCGTCCCACGTCACGATGCATCCGCCGCCATCGTCGCTCGCGCCCGCGCCGACGTCCCATGAGTCGAGGTGGCCGCCCACCACGATGACTTCGTTCGGCAGTTCGCGGCCGCGGATCTCGCCGACGACGTTGTAGCTCTGCGCGTCGGCTTCGAAATGCGCCTCCATCGAGAGCTTCACGCGAATCTTCACGCCGCGATCCTGGAGACGCTGCAGACGATTGGCGTCTTCGGCGGGGATGGCGGCCGCGGGGATCTTCGGCTGATCGGCCGCGTAGATCGTGCCGCCGGTGTGCGGCGTGCGCAGGCCGGTGGGGCCGACGGCCCGGACGAGCGCGGCGACGGCGCCGAGGGCCGCGGCGCGCGACGGACCGCCCGTGCGGTACTGGTTGGTGACGCCGTAGTTCACCCATTCGGCGTTGAAGAGCACGATCTTGCCTTTGACCTCCGCGGCGCGCGCGGCCATCTCATCGAAGTTCTTCACGACGATGACGTCGGCTTCGATGCCGCCGGCGGGCGTGCCGACGGCGTTGCCGAGGCCCAGCATCACGAGGCGCTGCCGGACGGGCGCGACCAGGTCGAGGCTCTCGGCGCCGCGCACCCACTTGGGCACCATGACGGGTTCCTTGCGGACGTTGTCGAAGCCGTCCTTCTTCATCGTGTCCACGGCCCAGTCGATCGCCTGCTCGAGCGTCTCGGAGCCCGAGAGGCGGTTGCCGAACGTATCGGTCAGCTCGGCGAGGCGCCGCCAGGTGAAGTCATTCGACTGCGCTTCCGCGATGAGGCGGTCGGCGACGGGACGGTACGGTTCGAGCCAGGCGGGCGACTGCGCGGAGATCGGCGCGGCGACACTGATGAGGGCAACGAGAAGGGCGGCGCGTTTCATCGCGCGAGTATATCTAGAGCGCGAGCCGGTGGCGGCCTGAATGCAAGTGGTTCATC
>SCUN01000022.1 GCA_004297655.1 Acidobacteriota bacterium
CACCGTGGGCGTCACCGGTGCGGCCGAAGGCCAGAGCGCCGTGCCGGCGATTCGCGGTCTCGCGCGGGGCCGCAGTCTGGTTCTCCTCGACGGCGGCCGCCTGTTTTCGGAGCGGCGCGCAGGACCGAGCGTGTCCTTCCTCGCCCCCGAAACCGCCGACCGCATCGAAGTTGTGCGCGGTGCCGCGTCCGTAGCGTACGGTTCGGACGCCTTTGGTGGCGTCATTTCGATCGTCACGCGGACACCATCGGTCGGTGCGCCGGCGAGCGGCCGGCTGACTGGTGTCTGGGGCGCGGGCGTCCCGGGACGACGCGCGGACGCGGAGGTGTCGGTCCCGCTCGGCGCGCGAGTCGCGGTGTTGGGTCTCACGCGATATCGCCAGGCGGGTGACTACTCCAGCCCCGACGGCGTCGTGCCGAACTCCGCGTGGCGCGATCGCGGCGGCCTGGTGCGCGCGCTGGCGACGGCCGGCGGCTGGTGGACGGCCAGTTGGCAGGGTGACTTTGTCGCCGCGAGCGGACTGCCGAGGTCCGACTCGACGAGCCTCCGCGTATCGATGCCGTTCGAGCGATCGCAGCGTGGTTCGTTGACGTTCGATCGATCCGGCGTCCGGTGGTTCGACCAGGTCACGGCGACGGCCGGTTGGGGCGCGTACGCCCAGCGCGTCGACCAGGATCGTCTGCCGGCACCGGGCCGGCCGAGGCGAATCGATCGCGCCGACATCGGCGGCACCGACGTGCAGTTCCGCGCGGTGGCGCGCACGGGCGTCGGCCGTCATCGCCTCACCTCGGGCGTGGACTTCAACGAACGGCACGGGGTGAATGCCCACGACATCGGTATCAGCTTCAACGCCGCGGGCCAGGTGGCCGCCACGACCGACAACGCGTCGATCGCGTCCGCGCGGAAGCACAACCTCGGCGCGTTCGCCCAGCTCGACCTGCCGGTGCGGTCCCGCATCACGTTGACCGTCGGAGGACGCGTGGACCGGACGCGCAGCGTCAACACGGGCGGCTATTTCGGCGACCGGGCAGTGTCGCACCAGGCGGCGTCCGGTTCGGTCGCGTTGGCGATTCGCCCCTGGCTACCGTTGACGATCACGGCGCAGTTCTCGCGCGGCTTCCACGACCCCACGCTATCGGATCGCTTCTATCGTGGTCCGGCCGGCCGCGGGTTCATCGTCGGCAATCCGAACCTCCTGCCGGAACACAGCGCGCAAGTCGATCTGACGGCGCGGTATGACGTCGGACGGTGGCGCGCCAGCGTGTCGGCGTACCGCTACGACATCAAGGATCTGATCGAGCGCTATCAATCCGGCGTCGACACCTTCCTCTTCCGCAACCGCGGCCTGGCGGAGATCCGCGGCGCGGAAGCCGAGGCCGGGATCGACGTCACCCGGGGACTGACCCTGAGGTTGTCGGGACAGGCCGGTCGCGGCCGGGCGAGAGACGACGGGGCGGCGCTCGACGACACGCCGCCGCGGTCCGTGCTCTTCCAGCTTCAACAGACCATGGGCGCGCGGGGTTTCCTGTCCGCGCGAGTGGCAGTGATGGCCGCTGACAATGCGCCTGGGCCGAGCGAGGTCGCGTCGCCGGGTTACGTCGATACCGGCGCGACGGCCAGTTGGCGCGTGAGGCGCGGCCTCACGCTCACGGCGATCGGGGCGAACCTGCTCAACGCGCGGTCCTACTCGAGCGCCAGTCCGCGCTGGGTCCTCGCGGCCGGCCGCAATGTCATGGTCGTCGCGGCGCTGAAGTTCTAGCCGTCGGCGAGCTTCGGCACGGTCAGTTCAAACCCCGGAAACGTCTGCCCGGTGCTGGGGTTCGGATCGACAAACGAGAGGCCCTGCCGGTACGCCACCTCGACGGAAGGTCGTGGGTAGATCGCGCTGACCTCTTCAGCGCTCATCGAGGCGCTCGCGACACGGGCGCGGGGATTCGCGTTGCCGCGCCCGGCGGCCGGCACGCACTCCACTTCCTGCATCATCCCCATGTCCTCGTGCATCAGGATGTGGCAGTGATGGATCCATCGGCCCGCGAAGTCGGCGAATCGCGTTCGAAAAACGACGCGTCCGCCGTTGCGCGGAATGGACACCGTGTCCATCCACTGCGGTTCATCGAGCAGGTTGTGCAACTGACCGGTTTCGTCGGGCACCTCAATCCGCATCACCCACATCGGGTTCACATGAATGTGGAAGGGATGGTCTGCCCCTTGCGCGACGACACGGAATTCCGCGTCTTTCCAGAATCGTGTCTGCCCTTCGCGCCGACTGACCGGATACCCGATGTACTGCGCGAGCATCTGCCCGCGTTGCGGAAAGCGCGTCAGGTCGGTGTGTCCCCAGAGCGTGAGCGACGGGTTGTAGAGCACCCACTCTTCGGCAGTGTTGACGACGGCACGAATACGATCCGCCTGGTCCGGCGAGAATTTCATGGGCAACGGCGGCACCGGCGTCTTCGCCAGATCCATCTGGTTGTTGATGGCCATCGTCCGCGCGTTGGGCGCGAGCAACACCCTCGTGCCGTCATGTTCGGCCCAGACGAGATGGCGCAGTTCCGGATGCGCCTTGGCGAATGCCTCGGGCACTTCGATCAAGGGGAATCCCGCCGAACCGTAGCCTGAGTAGCTGACCACGCGTGTGCGGTGGCTGCCGGCCGCCGCGCCGCGGAGGCGCGCCTCTGCCGCGGACATCCGCGTTTCAGCCTCGCCGACGGGCTGCAGGCTCGGCGGCACCGGCGGCAGCCGATCGACGAGCGACATGACGTCGAAGTCGCCGCCGGCGACCGGCGTGCCTCGAACATGCACGTGCGCGACGACGACATCCATCGGCGGCGGGTTGCCGGCGGTGAATCCGGTCCGCCCCTGCAGGCGACGCTGCTGGCGCATCTGGAAGTTATCCGTATGCAGGATCTCCTCCTGGGCCAGCACGGTGAAGACCGCCCCGGCCGCATCCAGGGGCGCCTTAAAGAACACGTCGGCACGATTGGCCGTCGCCATCCAGACTTCGTTCGGGCGAACGAACGCGTTGCGAATCGATTGGCCGTCGCGGAAGCAAGCCTCGAAGTTCCGCAACGACGCTTCGGCGTCGGTCTCGCCCGGCGCCGCCGGTCTCGTCAACGGGTTCACGCTGCCGCTATTTCGCCGGGACAGATCGCGGAGGGTATAGCGAGCCTTGCCGTTCTCCACCGTCACGAGCGTGATGCCGTCGAGCGCCAGTTGGTAGAGCGGCAGCTTCGCCGCTTCGATCTCCGCGCGCGTCACCGGCACGAGCCGCCGGCTGGGCGGCGGGCCGGCAATGGGTTCGACGCGCCACAGTGCGTTGTCCTTGAACGCGAACTGTCCGCGCAGCACCATCACGCGCTTGAATCCTCGGCCGTCCACGCTGCCGTTCAGCACCCGCCAACGCTCCACGGCGCCGGGCCGCATGAACATGACCATCGGCGGCGGAATGCCCTCGGTTGGCACGGGAGCCGGCTGACTTCTCTGGCGCCGGCTGCCTGGCGCGTTGAAGTCCACC
>SCUN01000151.1 GCA_004297655.1 Acidobacteriota bacterium
CGGGCCCGGGCGTCGACGCCTACGAGGTGTTCCGCAAGATCGACGCGGGCGAGATCAAAGGCCTGATCTCCATCTGTTTCAACCCGAAGGTGTCGCTCCCGGACAACCACTTCGTCGAGCGATGCCTCGACAAACTCGAGTTCTACGTCGCCATCGATTTCTTTCTGAACGACACCGCGCGGCACGCCGACATCGTGCTGCCCGGCAGCCTGCATGAAGAAGACGAAGGCACGGTGACGCAGGTCGAAGGCCGGATCATCAAGATCAACAAGGCGGTCAACAGCCCCGGCGAGGCGCGCGAGGACTGGAAGATCATTCAGGACATCGCCGCGGCGCTCGGCCGCCGCCGCGGATTCACGTTCGCGAATCCGCGCGAGATCTTCGAGGAACTTCGCGTCGCGAGCAAGGGCGGCGTGGCCGACTACTCCGGCGTCACCTACGAGAAGATCGAACAGCACATGGGCATCGCGTGGCCGTGCTACGCCGAGGACCCGAAGACCGGCGCGCCCGTGCCCGACCACGCGGGTACGCCGCGGCTGTTCGAGGCTGGGAGCTACAACCCGGTGGCCAAGGGTGCGGGGCCGTTCTATTTCCCCGACGGCCGCGCGCGCTTCAACGTCGGCGACTACCGCGTGCCGGTTGACGATGTGAGCGCGGAGTATCCGGTGTTCTTGACGACCGGCCGCGTCGTGAGCCAGTTTCTCTCCGGCACGCAGACGCGTCGGATCGGCCCGCTCGTGAAGCAGTATCCCGAGCCGCGGATCGAAATGCACCCACGCATGGCCGAACGGCTCGGCATCAAGGACGAAGATTGGGCCACGGTGGAAACTCGGCGCGGGTCGGTCACGCTCAAAGCGCAGGTGGTGACGACCATCCGCCCGGACACGGTGTTCGTGCCGTACCACTGGCCCGGACGAAAGAGCGCGAATCAGCTCACGGTCTCGGCGCAGGATCCGATCAGCAAGATCCCGCAATACAAGGTGTGCGGCTGCCGGGTGTCAAAGGCGGCCGGCGCGCCCGCGTACGCGGCCGAGCTGGAGGCGCAGCAGTAGCGATGGCGAAGCCCGAGGAATACGGCTTCTACCTCGACCCCAGCCGCTGCATCGGCTGCCAATCGTGCGTGCAGGCGTGCAGCGAATGCGACACGCACCACGGCGATTCGATGATCCATCTCGAGTACATCAACCGGCAGGAAAGCGTGCAGACCGTGCCGGTCGTCTGCATGCACTGCGAGCAGCCGACCTGCGCGGAAGTCTGTCCCGCCGACGCGATCAAGCGCACGGAGGACGGCGTCGTGCAGTCGGCGCGCAAGCCGCGCTGCATCGCCTGCGGCAACTGCGTGTCCGCGTGCCCGTTCGGGGTGCCGGAGGTGTACGAAGACCGTAAGCTGATGATGAAGTGCGACATGTGCTACGACCGCACGAGCGTCGGTCTCAAGCCCATGTGCGCGAGCGTGTGTCCGAGCCAGGCACTCTTCTACGGCACGCGCGCGGAGATCGAGGCGCTGCGGCCGCAGTCGATGCCCGTGAATGAGTTCCAGTTCGGCGATCAGGTGGTGAAGACGCGCGTGCACACGATGGTGCCCAGGTCGCTTACGACGAAAGCGCCGATCGTGGATGTCACGGCCGCGATGAGCGAGCAGGCCAAGCCGCGCGCGGTGTCCCTGAAGGTCATCGCCGACCCGTTTGCCGAGACCGAGGTGCCGTTGTGAGCGAGACGCCGAAGGCGCCCCAGTGGCGCGAGGACTTCCCGGTCGACTGGGCCGAAGACCGGTACGTGGAGCGGCGGGACTTCGTGAAGTTCCTCGTGCTCATCAGCGGCGCGTTCGTCGCCGGCCAGGCCTGGATCGTGGCGCAGAACTGGCTGCGGCGCCGACGCGGCGCCGCCGAGCTGCGACGCATCGCGACCTTCGATTCGCTCGCCGTCGGCGCGACGCTGGTGTTCGACTATCCGCGCCAGCACGACGCCTGCGTCCTCGTGCGCCTCTCGGAAACCGAGTTCGTGGCCTACAGCCAGAAGTGCACACACCTCTCGTGCGCCGTGATTCCCCGGCCCGAGCAGGGCGTCATCGTCTGCCCGTGCCACGACGGCCTGTTCGATCTGAAGACCGGCCGCCAACTCGCCGGGCCGCCGCCGCGGCCGCTGCCGCGCGTCATCCTCGAGATCCGCGGCCGGGAGATCTACGCCGCCGGCATCGAGACGAGGGCCTCCTGAGATGGCCGGCAAACCGGGATTCACCCGCGAACAGCGGACGACGATCCTTCAGGGCATGCTGGTCTTCATCATCGTGCTTGTGTTGCTGCAGCTCTGGCTGCTGACGGCGACGATGAACGCGTTTCTCGGCGGGGACGAGTCGGTGATCTGGCCGGCCGGGCTGGCGAGCCTCGGCTGCTTCGTGCTCAACGCGGGCTTGCTGCGCTACGTGTACCGCATCGACAGGAACCCATGAC
>SCUN01000152.1 GCA_004297655.1 Acidobacteriota bacterium
CAGCATGAAAAACGCGAAGTAGAGCGCCGCCTGAAGATCCGGCGACCGGAAGATCTCCGCCACGGGCTGCGGGTCGCCGATGAATGCCATCAGCGTGAAGAGCGCGTAGTACGCGAACAGAAACGCGACCACCGCCGGCAGCTTGTTGACCCGATCGGCCATGAAGATGCCGAGGGCGCTCAGCACCGCGACGCCCCAGAGCGGAAGTTCCGGCAGCGCGCCCCACCAGCTTTCGCCGCTGCTGAACGCGTGATACGCGAGCACGAGCGCGGCGGGATTGAAGATGTTCGCCGCGCGGTACCGAAGCACGTACTTGCTCGCGACCGCCACGGCGGACGTCACCGCGGGCACCCACCACGCTCCGTACGGCGTCAGGACCATCGCCACGATCATCGCCGTGAGAACCGCGCCGCTCGGGAACTCCCAGCCGCCGTGCCGGACCCTGAGAATCACGAGATCGAGCACGCCGGCCGCGGCGATCGCCGACAACAACTCCGGCATCACGCGTTGGAATCCCTCGTGCGGCGACGCGATCAGCGCGAGCGCCGTGAGAATCAGCGTGAGAATGCCTTTGGGAGTCCTAAAGAATCGCTTCATGACGCTCGAGATCCGGTGTGAAGAGAATCGCTCTGACGCCGATGCGGCGACAGAATGCCACGCCGTCGGCAGGGCCGAGCACAAACGCGGCGGTTGACGCCGCATCGGCCAGCATGGCCGTCGGCGCGATCACGGTGGCGCTGGCGACACTCGTGGCCGGCGTCCCCGATCCTGGCGTCAGCAGATGCCGGCCTCGTTCGTAATCTCCAGAGGTGCACACAGCCTGATCCGACACATGCACGACCTCGATCACGGTGTGATCCTTACGCGGATGCCGAATGCCAACAGTCCAGTCCTGGCCTTCGTCGTTCTGCCCGCCAAGAAACAGGTCGCCGCCGGCGTCGATCGAGAAGTCGCGAACCGGCGCCAACTCCCTCGCCGCAAGATCGATCGCGAGACCTTTGGCCAGGCCGCCCAGATCGAGTGTCAGAGGGCGCTGAAGCGTCACGGTCTTGTCGCGCGCATCGAGCGCGACATCGCGAAACGTCGCGTCGGCCTGAAGATCGGTCCGCGGCAGGAGGCGATCGCCCGTCAGGTAGTGCCGGTTGAATCCGCGCGCGGCCATCGCGCCGCCGACAACCGGATCGAAGGCGCCGCCGGACACTTCCGCAACGTGGAGCGCGAATCTCAGCGCTTCAAAGACCAGATCGCTCACCGGAATCGCCTTCCCGGGTGCCGCTGAGATCAACGACAGCTCGCTCGACAGATCGAATCGGCTGCATCGCGCCTCGACCTGACGAAACCAGTCGAACGCGCGCGTCACGGCGTCGCCGGCGTCGCCGACGGTCGCGATCGTGACGATGGTTCCCATCAGCGCTTCGCTGCGGGAAACGAGCGGGGTCACTTGGCTTTGTTGAGCGCGTCGACGACGGCGTAGTAGAACGCATCGACGCTCTGCGTTGCGCCGCTGACGTTGTTGATCTTCTCGGGCGTCTGGTCTTTCAGGACCTTGTTGGGCAAATGCGCGACGACGTCGCACGAGTAGCGCGTGCGGCACTGCGCGATCGACACGGCCGTGATGCGGCCGCTCAGAATCGTGACCGACGCCTGGATGTCGCCGTGGCGCGATGAGCCCCATCCGAGGAACGTGCCGTCATGCAACGCCGTGCCGCCAAGCAGCATTTCGGCCGACGGCAACTCGGGCGGGGGCGGAGGCGGTTCGGGCGCCACCGGCTGGGGCGCCAATTCAACGGGCGCAGCCGCGGCGGCGACCTGTGCGGGCTCGGTCGCCGGGGTCGAGGTCACTGTCGACTCGACCCGCTTCGCCTTCTTCGGGGCGCGGACCTTCTTCGGGGTGTCCGGCGGCGGCGGAACGACGGACGTCGAGGGCTGGGCTTCAGCCGCGGGACTGGCCGCGGCCATGAGCGGCGCCGGGACCGGCAGCGCGGGCGGGCGTTCGCGCGAGGCGTGTTCGAGCCGCTCGGCGGCGGCGCGCGTGCGCATGAAGCCGGCGGCATACACCGTCATCACGGCGGCCGAGCTCAGTGCCACGAGGGTGTTGGCGCGCTTCCGCTTCACTGGCCTATTTTGACCTCCGGGGCGCGGGTTTTCTTCCCATTTTCCGCGCGGACACTCCCCTAGAGGTTCGGCGCCAGCCAGCGTTCGGCCTGTCCGATGTCGACCTGCTTTCGTTTCGCGTAGTCCTCGAGCTGGTCGCGGCCGATGCGGCCCACATTGAAGTACTTCGCCTCGGGATGGCTGAAGTACAAACCGCTCACCGACGCCGCCGGCATCATCGCGAAGTTCTCCGTCAGCGTGATGCCGATCTGCGGCGCGCCGAGCAGTTCAAACAACGCCGGCTTCTCGCTGTGATCCGGACACGCCGGATACCCGAACGCCGGACGGATGCCGCGGTATTTCTCGTCGACGAGATCGTCCTGGCTCAGCTTCTCGTCCTTGCCGTAACCCCAGTCGTAGCGCGCCTGCTTGTGCAGGAACTCCGCGAACGCCTCGGCCAGCCGATCGGCGAGCGCCTTCGCGATGATCGCGTTGTAGTCGTCATGCTGCGCCTCGAATTCCTTGACCAGCGCGTCGACGCCAATGCCCGCCGTGACTGCGAACGCGCCGATGTAATCCGGCACGAGCGAGCCGACCGGCGCGATGAAATCGGCCAGCGACCGGTTGGGCTTTCGGTCCGCGATCGGTTCCTGCTGGCGCAGCATGTGAAACCGCGTCAGCTCCTCCTTCCGCCCATCGTCCTTGTACACCACGATGTCGTCGCCGTCCGAGTTGGCGGGCCAGAAGCCGTAGACCGCGCGCGCCTGGAATCGGCGCTCCTTGATGATGCGCTTCAGCAGTTCCTGCGCGTTGTCGTACAGCTCGCGCGCCGGCGCGCCGTACGTCGGGTGATCCAGAATCGCCGGGAAGCGGCCCTTTAATTCCCACGCCGAGAAGAAGAACGTCCAGTCGATGAACGGCACGAGTTCTTCGAGGCGCTGATCGCTGATCACGCGACGGCCCACGAACCACGGAGCGGGCACGTGAAGCGAGTCCCAATCCGTCCGCAGGTGATTCGCGCGCGCTTCGGCGAGCGACAGCAACTTCTTCTCCCGCTTCGCGCCATATTGCGCGCGCAACTGCTCCTGGTCGGCACGCGTCTTCGCGACGAAGTCATCGCGCAGTCGATCCGTCAAGAGACTGGACACGACGTCGACGGCTCTGGACGCGTCGAGCACGTGCACCGTCGCGCCCGAGTACTCCGGCGCGATCTTCACCGCCGTATGCTGCCTGCTCGTGGTCGCGCCGCCGATGAGCAGCGGCGTCTTGATGCCGCGGTGCTCCATCTCCTTGGCGACGAAGACCATCTCGTCGAGCGAGGGCGTGATCAGGCCGCTGAGGCCGATGACGTCGGCCTTCCGTTCGGCCGCCGCGGTCAGGATCTTGTCGAGCGACACCATGACGCCAAGGTCGATCACTTCGTAGTTGTTGCAGCCCAGGACGACGCCCACGATGTTCTTGCCGATGTCGTGGACATCGCCTTTGACCGTCGCCATCAGGACGCGGCCGGCGGCGCGCGCCACTTCGCCGGTCTGGACCTTCTCGGCGGCCATGAACGGCTCGAGGTAGGCGACCGCGCGCTTCATCGCGCGCGCGCTCTTCACGACCTGCGGCAGGAACATCTTGCCGGCGCCGAAGAGGTCGCCAACGGTCTTCATGCCGTCCATCAACGGCCCTTCGATCACGTGGAGCGGGCGTCCCAGCTTCACGCGCGCTTCTTCGGCATCGATTTCGATGAAATCAACCACGCCGTGCACGAGCGCGAAGGCCAGACGTTCTTCGACGGTTCTCTCCCGCCAGGCGAGGTCGAGCTCGCGTTTCTTGCCCGCGCCCTTGACCGAATCGGCGAACTGCACGAGCCGCTCGGTCGCGTCGGGCCGGCGGTTGAAGAGCACGTCCTCGACCTTCTCGAGCAGGTCCGCCGGGATGTCTTCATAGACCGCCAGCTGACCGGCATTCACGATGCCCATGTCGAGGCCGGCTTTGATCGCGTGATACAGGAACGCCGCGTGGATCGCTTCGCGGACGATGTCGTTGCCGCGGAACGAGAAGGAGAGATTGCTGATGCCGCCGCTGATCTTGACGCCGGGGCACGCCGCCTTGATCTGTTTCGTCGCCTCGATGAAGTTGATCGCGTACTCGTTGTGTTCGTCGAGACCCGTCGCAATCGCGAGAACGTTCGGGTCGAAGATGATGTCGGACGGGTCGTAGCCGGCCTTTTCGGTCAGCAGCTTGTAGGCCCGCGTGCAGATCGCGACCTTGCGGGCGATCGTGTCCGCCTGTCCCGTCTCGTCGAACGCCATCACGATCACGGCGGCGCCGTAGCGCTGCACGAGCTTGGCCTTGTGCAGAAAGTCGGCTTCGCCTTCCTTCATCGAGATGGAATTGACGACGCTCTTGCCCTGGACGCACTTCAGGCCGGCCTCGATGACCGACCACTTCGAGCTGTCGATCATCACCGGCACGCGCGCGATCTCCGGCTCCGTCGCGATGTAGTTCAAGAACGTCGTCATCGACGCTTCCGAGTCGAGCATGCCCTCGTCCATGTTGACGTCGATCATGTTCGCGCCGCCGCGAACCTGCTCGAGCGCCACCTCGGTCGCCTCGGTCCAGTTGCCGTCTTTGATCAGGCGCGCGAATCGTTTCGATCCGGTGACGTTGGTCCGCTCACCGACCATCTGGAAGTTGCTGTCGGGCCGGATGTAGAGAGGCTCGAGCCCCGAAAGACGGGTCGTGAAAACGACATCGGGTGTCGTTTCCGTGGAGCTCGCGTCGGAAACGACACCCGATGTCGTTTTCACCCGCGGCCGCGCGTTCTTCGCCGCCTCGGCAATCGCCCGAATGTGGTCTGGCGTCGTGCCGCAGCAGCCGCCCAGGATGTTGACGAAGCCGCTTTCGGCGAAGTCGCGCAGCAGTGCGCCGGTCTCCGACGGCTGCTCGTCGTACTGGCCGAACGCGTTCGGCAAACCGGCGTTGGGATACGCGCTCACCCAGCAGGTCGCGATGCGCGACAATTCCGCAAGGTAGGGCCGCATGTCGCGGGCGCCGAGCGCGCAGTTGATCCCGATCGACCACGGGCGCGCGTGCTCCATCGCGAGGTAGAACGCGTCGACCGTCTGCCCGGCAAGCGTGCGGCCGCTCTTGTCGGTGATCGTGAACGAGATCATCAGCGGAAGCGTGATGCCTTTCTCTTCCTGCACTTCCTGGATCGCGACGATCGCTGCCTTGGTGTTGAGCGCGTCGATGATGGTCTCGAGCAGCAGCACGTCGACCCCACCGTCGATGAGACCGCGAACCTGGTCGACGTACGCGGCTTTCATCTCGTCGAACGTGATGTTGCGAAACGCCGGATTGTTCACGTCCGGCGAAATCGACAGCGTCCGGTTCGTCGGCCCCATTGAGCCGGCGACGATCCTCGGTTTCGATGGCCAGGCGGCGGTGACTTCGTCCGCGACGCCGCGCGCGAGCTTCGCCGCTTCGACGTTCAGCTCGTAGACCAGGTGTTCGAGGTGGTAGTCCGATTGCGAGACGACGTTAGCGTTGAAGGTGTTGGTCTCGAGGATATCCGCGCCGGCGTCCAGGTACTGGCGATGGATGGCCGCGATGATCTGCGGCTGCGTCAGCACCAGCAGGTCGTTGTTGCCCTTGAGGTCGCTCGTATGCGCGGCGAAGCGCGTGCCGCGGTAGTCGGCCTCGGTGAGCGAGTGGCGCTGGATCATCGTGCCCATTGCGCCGTCCAGGATCAGGATGCGGTCGGCGGCGAGCGCGTTGAGACGATCGAGCGGGAGACGGGTCGGCATGTCGGTCAGCGGCCTTTCGTTTCTTTCGGGGCGCGTTTGGTGCCGGCGGCGATCAGCACGGCGAACGGATCGCCGGCGCGGCTGGCGCCGACGCGGACCACGGCGCTGGTGAATCCGGTGTCGGAGAGGAGTTTCTCGAGGGATTTCTCGTCGAAACCCAGCCAGCGGTCGCCGAGCGTCGACGTCACCCAGGCTTCCTTGTGGGCCCGAAGGTCGAGCAGGAGCACGCGGCCGCCGGGCCGGAGGATGCGGTGCGCTTCGGTCAGCGCCGCGCGCGGCTCGTCGGCGTGGTGCAAGGCCTGCGACAACAGCACGAGATCGACCGACGCGGCGTCGATCGGCGACTTCTGCAGATCGCCGCGCTTCCAGGTGATGTTCTTCACGCCGCGCCGGCGCGCGAGGTCTTTCGCGCGCGCGAGGACGTCGGCCGAGCGATCGACGGCGATGACGCGCTTCGCCCAACGCGCAGCTTCGATCGTGAGGTAGCCCTCGCCGCAGCCGAGGTCGGCGACCTCGAGGGGCGGCAGGAGCAGGCCGAGCGCGCGCGACCACGCCGCCCAGCTGCGGCCCGGCACGAGCTGTTTGTTTTCCTGGCCGTCGCCGCCGTGATCGCGGAACTCCTCTCGCCGAACCCGCCGGACCTCCGCCAGCCGCACGTCGTCGGCCTTGGTCGCCGCGGTCGGCGTGCCGAACTTCGCGGTCAGCCACGCCCAGAGGCCCGCATGGGGCCCGTTGGCATCGACGAGCGAGTCATCGAGCCGGTACCAGGAGAAGGTGCCGGTGCGCTGTTCGCGGACGAGGCCGGCGTCCTTGAGGAGGCCAAGATGCCGCGAGACGCCGGACTGCGCGACGCCCAGGATGGCGGTAAGCTCGGAGACGTTGAGCGACTCCTGGGCGAGCAGCCGGAGGAGGCGCAGCCGGGTCTCGTCGCCGAGCAGCCGGAGCAGGTCGGAAGCGGCGTCCATATATCTATTAATCTACATTCATGGATGAATTAAGGCAAACCCGATGACCACGCTGGTGCTGGCACACGGGGCGGGCGCCGGGTCGTCACACCCCTGGATGAAGCGGGTCGCCGCCGGGCTCGCCGAACGGGGGGTGCAGGTCGTGCTGTTCGACTTCCGGTACATCGCCGAAGGACGGTCGGTGCCGGATCGGGCGCCGGTGCTCGAGGCGACATGGCGGGAGGTCTGGAGCGGCGTGATGGCGCGCGCCGCCGGGCCGGTGTTTGCGGGCGGCAAGTCGATGGGCGGCCGGATCGCGTCGATGGTGGCGGCGCACGCCGCGCCCAACGGCTTCGATCCGCCGCCGGCCGGCCTCGTCTTCTTTGGGTACCCGCTGCATCCACCAGCGAAGCCGGAGCAGCGTCGCGATGCCCATCTGTCGTCGATTCGCGTGCCGATGCTCTTCCTGCATGGCACTCGCGATCCGTTCGGCTCGCCCGAAGAAATGGAGCCGCTCGTCGCGTCGCTGCCCCGCGCCACGCTCCGGCTGTGCGACCACGGCGATCATTCGCTCGTGGCGCCGAAGAAGCTGGATCCGAAGGGGGCGCTGCTCGAGAGCGCGATGGATTTCGCGGCCGAGTGGATGGCTACGCGAGCCCGATAAACCGCGCGGCCACCGCGAGCATCTCGTCGGTGATCTCGTGGCCGGCGCCGCTGCGATGGATCTCGTGCGTCACGCCATGGTGCTTCAGGAACGCCTCATCCGCTGAGACCTTCTCGGCGTTGTACCAGGCGTCCTTCGCCCCCGCCGCGATCATCACCCTCGGCCATCGCGACGCCGGAACGTCCCTGACGTCCGGCGGCACGTCACCGCCGATCGCGATCACGGCGGCGGCGCGGTAGCTGCCGCGCAGGGCGGCGCGATACGCCATCGCGACGCCCTGTGAAAACCCCACAAAAACGACATCGGGTGTCGTTTCCGAGAAACGACACCCGATGTCGTTTTCGACGCTCCGCAGAACCTGATCCACGTACGCGATGTTGTCAGCAATTGTCTGTTCGCGATCCTGTCTGGTCATCCAGGACGCAACGATCGTCTGGTCACCGCGCGTGTAGAAGCGATTCAGCGCCTGGACCGAAAGCAGACTGCAGTTACTAGCGCCAGGAAGGCGACCGAGGACATCCATCATGTCCTCAGCATTTTGCGCGTACCCGTGAAAGCCAACGATCGCCGAAAACGACACCGGGAGTCTTTTCTTGGAAATGACTCCCGGTGTCATTTTCAGCAGCACGCGGCCGTGGGTCTGGGTGGGGACGAGGAGCGTCCGCATGCCCCGAGTGTATCTAGAAGCGCACGCCCAGGCTGAACTCGATCCGGCGCGCCGTCATGCGGTAGTACTGGGCATCGCCCAGCTCGCTCTCGGAAATGGCGTCCCGCGCGTTCCCGGCATTGCGAAGATCCAGGCGCAGTTCGTACTTGCGCAGCCGGTAGCCAACGCCAACGTCGGAGGTGACATAGGACGGCGCCAGCGCGCGATTGCGTTTGTCCAGATATCGATCGCCGACGTACTTCACCGTCACACTCCCGGCAAGGCCGCGATCGCCCTTCGGCTGAAATGTCACACCACCAGTCGCCAGATGGCGCGCCGACATCTCGAATCTCTTGCCGCCCAACTGCGTCACGACGCCGTCGAACGATCGCTCGAAGTTCACGAACTTGCCGTCATGAAAGCTATAGGCGCCGTGCGCCCACACGTCGCCGGCCAGCCTCGTGTCGAGCGCCACGTCGACGCCCTGGAACCGCGTCGTGCCCGCGTTGATCAAGGCCGGCAGTCCGTTCACGACCGTCGAGGTCACGAGGTTTTCGAAGTCCATCCGGAACGCCGACACTTCGAAGTCCGCGCGGCCCTTTCCCAGGCGCGCTTTGACGCCGCCTTCGTAGCTGGCGGCCGTCTCTGGATCGAGGACGCCTTCGTTTTCCGCGAGAGAGAAATCGAACGCCGCCGGCTTGAAGGTGTTCTGGTAGTTGCCGAAGAACTTGACGTGGTCGACGCCGTCTTCCCACGCCGTGAGCAGCACGCCGAGGCTGCCGGCTGGGCGCGTGTGCGTGACGCTGTCGCCCTCGCCCCGACGCTCGGTCGTGG
>SCUN01000153.1 GCA_004297655.1 Acidobacteriota bacterium
CTGCGGGCGATGGTGGACGAGAAGCGAAAGTCGGGGCGCGATTTGCCGCAGCTTAATTGGCGCTACATCCTGTTCAAGTGGAACGACTCCGACGAGGAGATGAATCTCGCGCGGAAGATGGCGGTCGAGATCGGCGTCGATCGGTTGTGCTGGGAGATCACCGACCACCCGGAGGATTCATATTCCCGTCGGTTCGTTCGTGGCACGGAGGCCTTCGAGTCGATTCGCCGCGAGACGTGGGACGACAGCAACCTCGGCAACGCGATTCCCGGCGCCACGCCGCGCGCGAAGATCGACGTGCGCACCGCGCCGGCGTTCCTGAAGTTCTTTGCCGGAGACGGGCTCAGGGCCCGCACGGGTAAGCCGCTGAAAATCAGGACCCGCGTGCATAACCAGTCGACGCGCCCGTTCGTCGCCGACGCGACCTACGGCCGCCGGCTGGTGCGGCTCGGCGCGCAGCTGTGCCGCGAGGACGGGTCGCTCATCAATCTCGACTTCGCGCGGTCGCGCCTGCCGGGGCCGATCGGCCCGGGAGAGGCCGCCACGATTGACATCGAGCTGCCTCCGATCGATCAGCCCGGCCGCTACGCCCTGAAGTTCGACCTGGTCAGCGAGGGCGTCGAGTGGTTCGAGAAGTGCGGATCGCCGACCACCGTCACGCCGCTCGTCGTGGTCTAATACGCCCTTCCAATCTGGAGGTCTCGTTATGACTCGGCGTCTTCTTGTTCTCGGTCTTCTTGCGATGAGCGGCGTCGCCGCGCTCGCCCAGACCACCACGCAAACTCCACCCGCTCAGACGCCGCCCGCGCAGGGCGCCGGACGCGGCGGCGGCCGCCAGGGCGGCCGCGGTCCCGCGCTGCCCCCGATGGATCCGCCGAAGAACTGGATCTCGCCGAAGCGGCCCAAGGAGCTGATCGAGTTCGCGATGATGACGTGGCCCGAGGTGTACGACGCGATTCACCATCAGGGTAAGACCGTGGCGCTGCTCTATGCCGGAGGCACCGAGCATCGCGGCATGCAGAACGTGAACGGCGGCCACACGCTGATGGGCCACGAGACCGTGCTCGAAATCGCGCGCCGCCTCGGCAACGCGATCGTCCTGCCGGTGATGCCCTACAGCTCCAACAACGCGAGCAATCAGCAGACGGGCACGCTCGGTCTCACGCCGGAGATCGAAGCGCTGGTGGTCGAGCGCATCGCCGAGCAGGCGATCGCCACGGGATTCACGACCGTCGTGTTGCTCAACGATCACGGCGGCAGCGTCACGCCGAACACGAACGTCGCCAGGAAGCTCGAAGAGAAATACCGCGCGCCGGAATTCGCCGACAAGAACATTCACGTGTTCTACGCGGATCGCGTGTACGCGCCCGCGCAGGACGACTACAGCGAGAAGGTGCTGAAAGCGCGCGGCCTTCCGGTGAGCGGCCACGCCGGAATCTCCGACACGGCCGAGATGATGTACCTCGGCAAAGGCAAGAACTGGGTCCGCACGGACCTGCTGCCGATCGCGTATCAGTACGGACCCGACGGCAAGATCGCGCAGCCGGCGCCGCCCGGTCAGGGCCGCGGCAATGCCGATCCGAACGCGCCGCGGTTTGTCGCCAGCGGCATCAGCGGCGCCCAGGGCGGCGTCGGCGACGCGCGCAAGTCCTCCGAGGCGCTGGGCAAGATCCAGTACGACATGAAGGTCGACTACGCCGTGAAGCAGATCCAGGAGTGGATGGCGACCATCAAGAAGTAGGGCGGCCTGTTCCCCAGGGCCGCCGGCGGCCTATAGATTGCATAGACAGGGGCCGATACGTGTAAAGGCCCCTGTTTATGAAAAAACTCTGCCTTCTGGTCACCGTTCTGGCCGCTCCGGCTTGCGGAACTGTAACCACGCCGACAACTCCTGAACCGTCGACGACGACCAGCAACGCGGTGGTCTATTCGGCCATTGGCGCCAGCGACGCCAACGGCATCGGCTCATCGTCGCCGTGCATTCCGTATTCGACGTGTCCGGATGGCAAGGGCTATGTGCAGGAGATCGTGCGGCGCATGACGGCGTCCGGGAAGATCGTCACGCTGCAGAACCTCGGTGTGCCGGGCGCGGTGCTGAGCCCGTCGATGCAGACGCTGGCCAACCAGCTCAATCGCGGCGCGGCCATCAATTTCATCCAGGACGAAGCGCCGTTCGTGCGCACCGATTCGACGCTCGTGACGGTGTTCGCCGGCGGGAACGACGCGAACACGATCGGCTCGGCGCTCAAGGCGGGGTACGGCGGATCGAACGCGACGGCGTGGGCGAACCAGCAGATTCAAGCGTTCGTGAAGGACATGGCGACGCTCGTCACGGCAATCAAGACGCGCGCGCCGAAGGCGCGGATCGTGATTCTCAACTTGCCGAATCTCGCGGCCATGCCGTACGCGGCGGGCAACACGACGCTGGAAAAGCAGATCCTGCAGCAGATTGCCGTCGGGCTGAGCGCGGGGATCAACGCCACCGCGAGTCAGGGCGCGGTGGTCATCGACATGATGTGCGACAGCCGGCTCTACTCGAGCAGCATCTTCTCGAGCGACGGCTTTCACCCGAATGATGCTGGCTACTCGCTCTTCGCCGATCTGATCTACGCCGTCGCGCCGACGACCGCGTCGACGTCGACGCCGAAATCGAGCTGCAGTTACATGAGCTTGTTCTAGGGCTTCACGAACACCAGGCGCCGCGCCGCGCGCAACACATCACCCAACTCGAACGGCTCCCGGAGCAACACGTCCAGCGGCGACGGCTCGATCGGCTGGTCCTGCGCGAGCAGCAGGCCGCGCATGCCCGGGAGGTTCTCGCGCAGCTGCGACGCGATGATGCGGCCGCCTTCGCAGGTGACGTCGATGACGGCGAGGTCGATCGGCCCCGGATAGCGCGAGGCGACCAGGAGCGCCTCCGGCCCCGTGGCGGCGGTCAGGACGGGGCGCTCGAGATCGACGAGCAGCCGGCGGAGCAGCTGACGATTGGTCGCGTCCATCTCGATGATCAGGACGGCGCCCGGCGTGGCGGTGACCTGGCGGAGGTCGACTGACTCAGGTTGAGTGTCGCGGACGACCGGGAGCGTGATCAGGAACGTCGTGCCTTTTCCGGGCTCGCTATCCACGGAGATCGACCCGCCGGCTTGTTGGATGAGGCCGTGCGTGATCGCGAGGCCGAGGCCAGCGCCGCGGCCCTCTTTTGTGGTGAAGAACGGCTCGAAGATGTGCGCGATGGTGCCGCGTTCCATGCCGACGCCGGTATCTGAGACGGCAATGCGGACGAGCGACAGGTCCGTGTACGGCTCGCCGAGATGCTCGCGCCCGGGATTGAAGGTCTCGATCGTGATCGCGCCGCCGTCCGGCATCGCGTCGCGCGCGTTCGTCACGAGGTTGAGGATCACGCGCTCGAACTGGAGCGGGTCGATGCGGACGACTTCGTCGGTGGCGCTCAGGCGAAGGCGGAGGCGCGAGCGATCGTCGAGCAGCGGCTTGCAGAGCTGTTCCGCCCGGCGGATCAAGTCGTGGAGGCTCACAGTGGCCGGCGACGTGGGTTGCGTGCGGCCGAACGCCATCAAATGGCTCGCGAGGTCGGCCGCGCGCGCGCTTGCCGCGTTGATCTCGCGAATCTCCTCCTGGAGCGGATCGTCCTCCGGAAGCTGGTCCGCGAGGATGTCCGTGCGACCCTGCACGATGTGAATGAGGTTGTTGAAGTCGTGCGCGACCGACGCAGCGAGTCGTGCGACGGCGTCCATCTTTCGCGCGACGCCGAGCTCGCTCGCGAGGTGAAGTTCCTTGCGCTCCATCGTTTCGCGGTCCCGCTCGAGGACGCGGTAGGCCTCAAGGGCGAGCGCGCCCATCGAGATCATGCCGAGCAGGGACACCACTTCGCGGGCAGCGATGGTTTCGGGATCGAGCTCGTGGGCGAAGTCCAGCGTCGCATGCATGATCGGCAGTGTCATGGCGCCCATGAGCAGCAGGTGGCCGACGCGCAGCGCGCCGCGGCCGGGCACCGGTTCATTGAGGACGCGCAACTCGGCTGGGAAGACGACATGACGCGCCCGCGCGGCGATGGCCATCAACGCGGGCGGGGTGAGCCAGATGAGATCGAGCCACGTGCCGGTCGGCAGCACCAGCGTGCTGTGGTGCGTCGCGAACTCGATGGCGTCGCCAGCTAGCGAGATCAGCACGCTGACCGTGAGCCACGTGTACACCCAGGACCAACGCACGGACCACGCGTCGCTGCGGTTGGCGAGCAGGCGCGCCAGGATGACGACGTCCATGCAGAGAAACAGGTAGAACGATGGCGCCGTGGTTTCGTACTCCTCGCCGCTCGACGCGGCGGGCACGACGATGAAGTACGCGAGCAGGAAGCACGTGAAGACGACGACGCCGAAGGTGCGGAGCTGGCGTTCGCGGCCGCCGATGTGGCCGGAGGCCCGGCCGTGCGGGCGGACTTCGACGGCGAGCAGCATCGCGATGTAGCCGGCGAGATAGGCCACGTCGGCGAAGATCTTCCAGCTGATCGTCCAGCGGCCGGCCGGGTTGAGCACGGTGTAGGAGGTGGAGACGGCGAGGCCGCAGGCGGCGCTGAGGCCGATGAGCCTCCAGAAGCGCCGTTCGGTGTCGTCCTCGATGCGGGCGAGCTGGAACCAGACCGCGAGGATCACGAGCGCCTGAAAGGGCGCGTCGAGAATGTGCTCGCTGTAGAACGCCATCCACGCCGGCGGCAGAACCGGCGCCACGAGGAGCACGGCGGCCAGGGTCCAGAGCGCGACGTCGATGCGTACGATGGGGTCGCTGAGGAGCGCTTTCAGCATCGGCGCGGAAGGTCATACTAACAAGGATGCTCGTCAAAGCCGTGGGCGTTGTGATGCTACTCGACGGCGTGCTGTCGGCAATGTCGGCCGCCGGCAAGCTGGACACCTTCGTCTACCGCAGCCTGCGCGACCAAGCCCTCGTCGTCGCGCACTTCCTCCTCGGCGCCGCGCTGGTCCTCTCGGGCCGGCACCTGCTCACCGAAAAACGACATCGGGTGTCGTTTCCAGAAAACGACACCCGATGTCGTTTTGCCGCGTCAACTGTGGTTGCGGCGCTGGCGATCAACGGACTCGAGACGACTCGATTTGACTGGCCGCAGTTCGCCGCGCGA
Source organism: Acidobacteriota bacterium (assembly GCA_004297655.1). GTDB lineage: Bacteria > Acidobacteriota > Vicinamibacteria > Vicinamibacterales > SCN-69-37 > SCUN01. The sequence continues at coordinate 5,150 of SCUN01000153.1, forward strand.
GTGATCGTCAGTGCGATTGCGCTATTTGTCCTCTGGCGGCGACGGAAAACGACACCGGGAGTCGTTTCTTAGAAATGACTCCCGGTGTCATTTCTCAGCACGACTTTGCCGAAGATCTGGCCGGATTCGAGGACGCGGTGGGCGGAGGGGGCGTCGGCGAGAGGAAAGGTGCGGTCGACGATCGGTTTCATGCGGCCGGACGCGAGGAGCGGCCAGACTTCCCGTTCGAGCGCCGCGGCAATCGCGCCCTTCTCTTCGGGCGTGCGAATCCTCAACGTCGAGCCGGTGATCGTGAGTCGTCGAAGGATGATCGGCGCCAGGGGAATGGTCGCTGACGCGCCGCCCATCAAGCCGATCTGGACCAGCCGGCCGTCGCGGGCGAGACAGGCGAGATTCCTCGCGGTGTACTCGCCGCCGATGATGTCGAGAATCACATCCACGCCCCGGTTGTTCGTGATCGCCTTCACGGCTTCGACAAAATCCATCGATCGATAGTTGATCGCCGCCCGCGCCCCCAGCGATTCGCACCGCCGGCATCGCTCGTCGCTGCCCGCCGTGGCGATCACCGCGGCGCCTCGCGCCGCGGCGAGCTGGATCGCCGTCGTGCCGATGCCGCTCGCGCCGCCATGCACGAGCAGCGTCTCACCGCTCGCCAGCCGGCCCCGCTCAACGACATTCGTCCAGACGGTGAAGTGAGTCTCAGGCAGCGCGGCCGCCTCGATCATCGAAAGGCCGGCCGGAATCGGCAGACACTGCAGGCCGGACACTGCGCACGCCTCGGCATAGCCGCCACCCGTCAGCAGCGCACACACCTCGTCGCCGACCCGCCACACGCGTCCGCTCGCCGATCGCGGCTCGCCCGGGCCCAGGGCCACGATCCGGCCCGCGACTTCGAGCCCCGGAATGTCCGAGGCGCCCTTTGGTGGGGGATAGAGGCCTTCACGCTGCATCAGGTCGGGCCGGTTCACGCCGGCGGCCTCGATCGTGATCAGGACCTCCCCCGGGCCGGCGATCGGATTCGGGCGATCGGCCACGCACAGCACGTCGGCCGGTCCCGGCGAGGAAATCTCGATGACTCGCATCAAGCCGACTATACTCGGCGAGCCAGTGCCTCTCACGCGGAGCCCTCCTCCGCCACGGCTTTGGAGGGCAAGGCCGCCAGACGCGGAGAATCGCTTGAAAGGCATCTTCCCACTTGTTGTCGGAGCCGCACTCGCGGCCGTCGCCGTTCGCCCCGCGGCGCAGGTCGCCGTGCAGACGTTTCGCACCAGCGTCCAGTACGTCGCGGTGGACGTCGTCGTCACAGACCATAACGACAAGCCCATTGAGAATCTCGGGATCGATGATTTCGAGATTGTCGAAGGGGGCAAGCCCCAGAAGATCGCGGATTTTCAGTTCGTCTCGATTCCGGCGATCAGCCGCAACATCGCGGTCAATGTCGCCCACGAGCCGGAGCCGGACGTCGCCAGCAACATCGCCCCCAGCCCGACGAGCCGGCTCTTCGCGATCGTCGTCGACGACCTGCACCTGATCGAGCAGGACACGCTCAAGATCAAGCGTACGCTGACGGATCTCGTCAACGCCTTCTCGCCAGACGATGAAGTGGCGATGGTGTTCGTGAGCCACTCGAATCTGGGGATCAACTTCACGCGCAACACCAGCGTGATCATGGCGCGGATCGACAAGATCAAGGAGGCGCTGGGATTCGGCCTCGACGCGCTCGCCGCCGGGCCCGCGAAGGAAGATCAGAGCACAGGACCGCGGGCCGGGCTGGGGTCACCGGCGTTGAGAGCCGGAGATGTTCCGCCGCCACCGCCGTCGAAGTTCAGGCTGACCTACGCGCGGAGTGCTGTGCTGACGCTCAGCACCGTCGCGAAATCGCTGGCCGGTTCGAGTCACAGCCGGCGCGCCGTGTTTTTTGTGACGGGCGGGACCACCATCGATCCGTTCACCAGCGATTTCAGCGATCCGCTTTCGCTCGACTTCCGGACGCTGCAAGACGACTACCTGAAGGTCTTCGACGACGCCAAGAAGGCCGACGTGCCGATCTACGTGATCGATCCGCGAGGCAATGTCTCGCCAGCGGATGCGGTTCGCGGCGACGCTGGCCAGAGCTTCCGGACGCGATCCCAGGTGGTGGAGAACATCCGAATTCAGCACAACAACATGGCGACGATCGCGGTGCAGACCGGCGGGCGCGCGATCTTCAACGCGACCGACATGACGCGGATGATGACCGAGATCGTCCAGGACAACGGCTCGTACTACTTGCTTGGGTACTACCCGGATCCGTTCGTCGCGGACGGGAAGTTCCATGACCTGAAAGTGCGCGTGAAGCGGGAGGGCGCACGCGTGCGAGCCCGCGCGGGCTACGAGGCGCCGTCGGCGACACGCCCGTCGGCGCCGGTCTCGGCATCGGTCACGGCGGCGATCGGTGCCGGCGTAAACGTCGCCGGCCTGCCGTTGCGCGCATTTGCCGAGCCCATTGCGTCGGACGGCAAGAACACGACCATCGCGGTCACGGTCGAAGTGACCTACCCGGCGCCGGTCGACGGCTCGACCCGCATCGAAGACAACGTCGAACTCCGGCTGCTGGCGCTCGATCCCGATGCGCAGCAGAAGGCCTCGTCGACGCGCACGCACCATTTCACGGCGCCGGTGCCCGGCGCCGGGACCGCCAGCTTCCTCATCAACGAGGTGATCACGCTTCCGGCGCAGCCGCTGACGCTGCGGATTGCCGTCGGCAGCCAGTCGCTCGGCAAGGCCGGCACGGTGCAATTGGTCGTGGACCTTCCGCGAGCATCGAAGGGCCTCGCGCTCGGCGGCATCGCGATCGGTTTCGACGGTCCGACGCGCCAGCCCACGATGCTGCCGGACGCGTTCAACGGCCTGATTCCGTTTCAACCGACGACATCGCGAATCTTCAGAAACGCCGACACGCTTCGCCTCTTCGGCCATGTCTATTGGAAGGACAAATCCGCGAAGCCGACGGTGACGATGACCCTGACGGGGCCGAATGGGACCAACCGCTCGGCGCCGAGCCTGATCTCTCAGAATCCGGTAGGCAATCAGGAGGACGCGGTCATTGCCGCGCTGCTGCCGTTGAACAACCTGGCTCCGGGCCGGTACCATCTGGCGCTCGAGGCGTCGCTCCCAGGCGGAAAGCCGCTGACCCGCGACGTCCTCTTCGAGGTGCGATGACGGCAAAGGCCATTTCGCCCGCGCGCGAGAAGCGGCGGGCTATCGTTCGAATCTTTCAAAAGATCCAGCACGCCGTACCTGGTGTCGTGCTCGTGCAGCACGGTCTGACCGCTTTCCGCGAGGGAGCGCACGGTTGGCATCTCGGTCTGGCCGTCGCAGAAATCGTGACGGCGGGCGCGGTGTTCGTGTCGCTGTTTCTCGCCGCGCGGAAACTCGCCGGCGACATCCGCGCCGGCCGGACGCCGCACCTGCACTTCGGCATCGACTGGACCGACATCTTTCTCGGCTTGATGCTCTTCACCGAAGTCGCGGCGAAGTACCCCGCGCATCACAAGATCTGGAGCCCGTCGTTTCTGCTGGGCGTCGTGATGATCGTGCTCGGCGTGTTCGGCGGCCGGATCGCGCAGTGGAAGGCGGAGCAACGCGCGCGGAACTGAAGAACTACGTTTACCGGCCGGCGGCCCAGTGCTTCGCCGTCATCCAGCGGGCCGGATCGAACAAATCTGCCGGCAATTCCACGTCGGTTCGGACTTCGGTGTACTCCTCGAGCTGCCGCAGCTTGCCGCCGACCATCATCGAGACCTTGGTCGCGACCCAGCTGGCGCCCGACTGGATGTAACCATCAAGCGTGATGTCGAGCATGTTCGCGCCCGACGGCAGGATCGCCCGCACCGCGACGAGCCGTTCCGCATCCACCCAGAACTGCGGCGACGTCAGATCGTCGTCGCTCTTCGAGCCGACGACGAACACTTTGCGGCCGAGGAACTCACTCGCGCGGACGAGCGACATGTCGTACCGCTCGGCCGCCAACTGCGCGATCGATTGGTCGACGGGCTGCGTATAGATACCGACGACAAACGGCAGAAACGGATTCCCGGCCGGCCGCGTCGTCGTCACTTTGCCGCCACGGACGACGACCACTGAGTCCGGCTTGTTCAGCGAGCCGTTGCCGTCGGAGAGCGGCGCGACGTCAATGCGGAGCAGATCCGGCGATCGCATCGACTCGAACCAGGTTTGCTCGACCCTCGACTCATCCGGCCGCACGATCGTCGTCTTCTGCGCGAACGTGAGGGTGCGGAACCAGCGGCCGGCGTAGGCCGCGTGCATCCGTTCGACCAGCGCGCGGCCGTCTTTCGGCATCGCGCCCGTCTGCGACCCAGCCACCGTCACCGAGGCCGCACCAGCCAGCGCCACGAGTGCGAACCACATTGCCCTTTTCACATCACCCATTACCCGATGAACTTATATCCCAACCCGTGCACTGTCACGATGTATTGCGGGTGTTTCACGTCGGGCTCGATCTTCTGGCGCAGCCACGCGACGTGCACGTCCACGGTGCGTGTGGACGGCATCGAGTGATAGCCCCAGACGTCGTTGAGCAGCTCGTCGCGCGTGAGCGTGGCTTCGCGGTGTTCGACGAAGTACTTCAGCAGCAGGAACTCGCGCGCCGAGAGGTCGATGATCTTGCCGTTGCGCCGGACTTCCGCCTTGCGGACATCCATCACGATGTCGCCGAACTCGTAGATCGGGGCACCCGGCGTCGATGCGGCCGCCGCGCGGCGGAGTTGCGCCTCGATGCGCGCCAGGAGCTCGATGGTCTCGAATGGCTTGGTGAGATAGTCGTCCGCGCCGAGCTTCAGGCCGAGCACCTTGTCCACGACCTGGCCGCGCGCCGTCAGCATGATGACCGGCGCCGTCACCTTCTTCTGCCGGATCTCCTTGACCACGTCGAAGCCGTTCATGCCCGGCAGCATCACGTCGAGGAGGATCAGGTCCCATTTCTCGCCGACCGCGCGCGTCAGCCCCGACGGGCCATCGCCGGCCGACACGACGTCGTACCCTTCGGAGGCGAGGCGATCGGTCAGCGTCAAGACAAGTCCGGGCTCGTCCTCGACGAGCAGGATCCGCTTGCCGCTCATGCCTGTACCGGAAACGTCATGGTGAACGCCGAGCCAGCCGGCGTCGAGTGCACGGCCACGCTGCCGCCATGCGCCTCGACAATCCGTTTCACCAGGCTGAGACCGAGGCCGTTGCCGTGAATCTGGCGCTCCTTCGCGTACCGGCCGCGATAGAACGCCTCGAAGATGTGCGGCAGGTCCTTCGCGTCGATGCCGCCGCCCTTGTCGCTGACCGTGACCTGGACATTGTTGTCGGGCGTTGCGTTGATGACGATGCCGAGCCAGCGCCCGCCGGCGGCGTATTTCAGGGCGTTGCCGATCAGGTTGTTGAGCGCGCGGCGGTACGCGCTCTCATCGAGATTCACCGGCGGCAGATTCGGCGCGATGGCCACATCGAGCGTGAAACCGGCCTCGCGAATCAGCGACTCGCATGATTGCACGACGTCCGAGGTCAACCGTCCGATGTCCGTGGGCGCAATCGCGAACTGGCGTTTGCCGCCGGAGATACCGGCGAACTCCAACACTTCCTCGACCATATCGGTGAGGCGGCGGCCCTCCGTGTCGATCAGCTCGCCGTACTTCTTCGCGCGCGCCTCATCGTGGATCACGCCCGCCGAGAGGTTCTGCGCGGCCGAGCGGATCACCGCGATCGGCGTGCGGAGTTCGTGCGAAACGGTCGCGACGAAGTCCATCTGCTGAGCGGCGAGCTGCTGCGAGCGCTGCGCGTTGATCGAAATCATGAACACGCTGACCGAGAGGACCGCCAGCACGCCGAAACTGATGGCCAGATTGCGCCGCCTTGCCTGCGCGACCGCGGCATCGAGCGACCCGGCCGGATGCTGGAGCACCAGCTGCCAGGCGCCCGGCCCGTACGTCACGCTGGCGCCGAAGCCGCCCGCGCGCCCGACGATGGTCGAGCGGTTCTGCAGCGCGGCCTCCACGCCCTGGCGGGCGGCGGCGACCGATTTCAACTCGCCGCCGGCCTTCGCGGTGCTTTCCGAGACGACGATCGACATCCGGCTGCCTGAACTTGCGGCATCAGGCACCGGCGGCAGCCCGTCGGCTGGGAGCGCCCGCAGGATGGTGTCGCGCATGTTGTCGACCCGGACGCTGAAGAACGACGTCGCCGCGTCGGCGGTCGCCGGCGAGAGATTCGCGGACGCGGCGAGTCCCTTCCGGTACAGGGCCGCGGGCGGGGTGGAGCCCGCTGACTCCAGCACTTCGACGCGATAGTCGTCGACGGCGAGATGTTTCTCCACGAGCGCGGGGAGGACCGTGTCGGTGAGCACCTGTTTGTCGAGTTCGACGATGACGTAGAGCGGCTCGACCTCGAAGCGGATCACGTCCTTCGCGGTCGGCGGGCCCGTCGTGATGTGCTGTACCCGGTGCGTGGGGATGAGCAGGGCCGGCACGCTGGCGAAGACCGGCGACTGGCCGATCGAGACAAACCGGAATGTCGCGTTGCCGCCCGATGAGAACGGCGTGGCCGGCGCGGTGAACTTCTGCCGCGCGGCCATCATGCGGTCGCGCACCGGCGCGAGGGCAGCCGGCCAGTCGGTGGCGGAAAACCCGCCGCTCGACGGGTCGAATCTGTTCAACGGAATCGGCGCGACGGCGTTGTCGGCGCCGGAAGTCGCGGCGGGCTCGCCCGTGAGATAGATCGCGCGCACGAGCTGCGGGAATGCCGAAGATTCTTTCCATTCGTTGTAGTGCTTGACGAACGCCGCGGTGGCGTCGGCGCCGCCGGCCTCGTCGTACTGCAACGCGGCGTAGATCCGCCCAATCTCGCGATCGAAGTCGGCGGCGAATTCCCGCGCGCGCTGATTGAGCGTCGTGCGCTGACGTTCCCGATCCGCTTCGCTGACCTGCCCGAGCCACCGATATTGAAAAAACGCGAGCACGGCGACGAGCACAACGAGAGCGCTCGGCCACAACAAGGCGACGAACAGGCGACGCCGGTCCATAGGTTGAGAATACAACGCGCCATGGCGCCGGAGCGCCGCCAAACCCTTGCTTCTGCTGGTTTTACGATCCTTAACAAACTGTTAGCCGACTCTTAACCACTTGCGTGCGACCAGCCGCCACGATGAATCCGTCAAAGCAAACGGGTCGGGAGGACTCATGACGATGGGATCGAAATTTCTGACGGGCGTGGGCGCGGTGGTGATGGCGGCCGGCGCGGTGCTCTTCGCGCAGGGCGGCGACGCCGCGAAGGTGATGGCCGATATGCGGCAGGCGCTCGGCGGCGACAAAAAGCTTGCGGCCGTGAAAGCGCTCACGGCCGTCGGCAAGAACGACCGCGTGTCCGGCGAGCGCACGATCTCGGGCGACTTCGAGATGGCGCTCGAGCTGCCGGAGAAATTCCTCACCAAGCAGACGTTGGCGCAGACGCCGATGGGTGCCGTGGCGCTCACGGTCGGCTTCAACGGCGCAGGCCTCATTCAGGACACCGAAGCGCCGCAAATGCCGGGCGGAGGGGTGCGCATGGTCTTTGGTGGCGCCTCGCCGAACGCCACGCCGGAGGAAAACAAGGCGGCCGAAGCGCGGATGATCACGCAACAGAAGCAGGAGTTTACGCGCATGGCGCTCGGCCTGTTCGGCGCGGGCACGTCGGCCCTTCCTGTGGAATTCACCTATGGCGGTGTCGCGGAATCCCCGGACGGCAAGGCCGACATCATCAACGTGAAGGGCGACGGCGACTTCGCCGGCAAGTTGTTCGTCGATCAGAAATCGCATTTGCCGCTCATGTTCAGCTGGATGGCGAAGGAACCCGTGCAGATGGTGCAGAGCGCCGGCCGGTCGGGCGGCGGTGGTCAGGTGATGCAGTTCGGGCGTCAGGGCGGCGCGGCGCCGACGCCCGAAGAGCGCGACAAGATGATGAAGGACCTTCAGGATCAGATGAAGGCCGCCGAAGCCAACCGCAAGACGGTCGAGTTCCGCGTGTACTACGGCAACTACCAGGATGTCGACGGCGTGAAACTGCCGCACAGCTTCCAGCAGTCGATCGCCGGCGCGGCGTCGAGCGAGATCACGATCGAGAAGTACAAGGTCAATCCGAAGATCGACCCGAAACGTTTCGAGCCCAAGAAGTAGGAAAGGGGAATCGCTGTGCGAACTCTGGCCATTGCGCTATCGCTCTGTCTGTTGGCAGCTCCGGCGGCGGCTCAGCAAGCCGCGCGGACCGGAAAGCTCGCGGTCACGATCACGGATCCGAGCGGCGCCGTCATTCCGCTCGCGACGGTGACCGTTACGCCGCAGGAAGGCGCCGTGACGTCGCCGCTCGCGCCGGTCACCGCCTCAATGGAAGGTCTCGCCATCGTCGAGAACCTCGCGCCCGGCCGCTATTCGGTGGCGGCCGAGTTTTCGGGATTCGAGACGGTGACGCTGAAGGACGTGCGGGTCCGCGCCGGCGACAACAAGCAGAAGATCAGCTTGCCGCTGAAGCGCGTGGACGAAGCGGTGACCGTGGGCCGCGACAAACAGACCGCCGCGCTCGATCCGCTCGGCAACTCGTTCTCGACGGTGCTGACGCGGGAGCAGATCGCAGCGCTGCCCGACGATCCCGACGAAATGGAAGCGGCGCTCAAAGCGATGGCGCCTCCCGGGTCGACCATGCGCGTTGACGGTTTCAGCGGCGGCAAGTTGCCGCCGAAGTCGCAGATCCGTTCGATCCGCCTCCCGCGCATGGACATGATGGCGGCGCAGAACCACGGCGGCCTCAACGGCGCGATGTTCATCGACATCATGACGCAGCCCGGCCTCGGCAGCTTCCGCGGCAGCACGGATTTCACGTTCCGCGACGACGCGCTCAACTCGCGCAACCCGTTCACCGCGAACAAAGGCGATGAGTCGCTCCGCCAGGGCGGCCTGTCGCTGAGCGGGCCGATCAAGGCGAACCACTCGTCGTACTCGATCACGTTCAACGGCGGCGCCGACTACACGACGTCGAATCTGCTGGCGAAGACGCTCGACGGCACGATCGCCGAGCCGGTTCGCCAGCCATCGAACCGCGCATCGCTCAACATTCGCGTGGACTCGTCGATCAACAAGGATCACGCGATCCGCTTCAGCTACGCGCGAAACGACAGCGAGCGGCGCAATCTCGGCGTGGGCAGCTTCACGTTGCCGACGGCGGGCTTCCGCCAGAACAGCACCGATCACACGTTCCGCGTGTCGGAAAACGGGGCGGTCGGCAAGCGGTTCTTCTCCGAATCGCGCGTCCAGTTGCGCTGGTCCGACATGACGTCGGTCTCGGCGACCGAGGCGCCGACGATTCGCGTCAACGACGCGTTCACGAGCGGCGGCGCGCAGCAGGCCGGCGGCGACCATCGCTTCGAGTTCGAGGCGGCGAGCGACCTCGACTACGTGCGCGGCAAGCACTCGATGCGCACCGGCGTGATCATCGAAGGCGGCCGCTACCGCTCCGACGCCTCGTCCAACTACCTGGGCACCTACACGTTCGCGAGCCTCGCCGATTACGCGGCCGGCAAGCCGACGGCCTACACGCGGCGCATTGGCGATCCGAACGTCAGCTTCACGAACGTTCAGGCCGGCGTCTACGTGCAGGACGACTGGCGCGTGCACAAGACGACGATGTTGAGCCTCGGTTTGCGGTACGAAGGGCAGACGCTGGTCAAAGACCAGAACAACTTCTCGCCGCGCGCGACGATCACCTGGGCGCCGTTCAAGAACGGCAAGACGACGTTCAGAGGGGGAATCGGGTATTTCAGCGACTGGCTCGGGACGTCAACCTACGAGCAGACGCTGCGCGTGGATGGCTTCCGGCAGCGTGAGGTCAACATCCGGTTCCCGAGTTATCCGGACGCGGGTGTGAACGGCGGCACGACGCCGCCGACCAATCGTTACCTGCTGGGCGACGGTCTCGTGCTGCCGGCGAGCTGGAACGCGAACGCCGGCGTCGAGCGGCAGGTCTCGCAGTTCTTCCGCGTCAACGCGTCGTACACGTATCGTCGCGGCTCGGGGCTCTTGCGCGGCCGCAATCTGAACGCGCCGGTCAACGGCGTCCGTCCGGACCCGTCGTTTGCGAACGTCGTGGAAGTCGCCGGCGACGCGGGATCGCGCGCGCACTCACTCAACATCGGCGGCAACGTGCTCGCGATCAACTGGCATCGGACGATCCTGTTCATGAACTACACGTACACACGCGCCGAATCGAACGGCGGCGGCGCGTTTTCGCTGCCGGCCAACGGCGACGATCTCTCCACCGAGTGGGGTCCGACGCAGCCGCGCCATCGGTTGCAGGGCCAGATCAACATGGAGCCGGTCAAGGACCTGAGCTTCAGCGTCAACGTCCGCGCGCAGTCGGGCTCGCCGTACAACATCACGACGGGGCGCGACGACAACGGCGACGGCGTCTTCAGCGATCGGCCGACGGGCGTCGCGCGCAACTCGGCGTGGACGCCGGGGCAGTGGGACATCGGCGGACGGCTGAACTACGCGATCGGCTTCGGCAAGCGTGCCCAGGCGGGCGCGGGCGGCCCGCAGGGCGTGATGATCATGATGGGCGGCGGTGGCGGCGGCGGTCCGATGGGCGGCTTCGGCGGCGGCGCCGCGGACAAGCGCTACCAGGTGAACTTCTACGTGGCCGCGTCGAACCTGACCAATCACAACAACTACGTGGGTTTCAGC
>SCUN01000154.1 GCA_004297655.1 Acidobacteriota bacterium
CCGCAGTACTCCGGCGTCTTCCGCTCGGTCGACAAGGGCAAGACCTGGACGTTCCAGTCGCAGGAAAACCAGCGCCCGATGTACTTCAGCCAGATCCGCGTCGACCCGAACAACTGCGACACGGTGTATCTCGGCGGCGTCGGGCCGACCAAGTCGATTGACGGCGGCAAGACGTGGAACGGCCTCAACAACATGGGCCACGTCGACAACCACGCGATCTGGATCGATCCGCTCAACAGCAAGCACGTGATGTACGGCAACGACGGCGCGGTCGACGTGACGTGGGACGGCGGCGAGAAGTGGGAGTCCCTCCGAAACTTCACCGGCGGCCTCGCCTACTACGCGTCGGCCGACAATCGGCATCCGTATCACGTGTGCACAGGCCTGCAGGACAACGGCTCGTGGTGCGGGCCGAGCTCGGCGCGCGTCAACGACGGCATCCGCCAGTGGATGTGGCAGTCGGTCGGCGGCGGCGACGGCTTCCAGAACCAGATCGACCGCGAGAACCCGAACATCTTCTACACCGAATCGCAGAACGCCGGCATCATCCGCTACAACTACGACACGGGTGAGCAGCGCAACATCAAGCCGAACGCCGGCTTCGGCGGGCGCGGCGGCGGTGGCGGCGCGGCGCCGGCCGGGCCCGGACGCGGCAACATCCTCAACCCGATCCAGGGCGCGACGATCCAGTTCAACTGGAACTCGCCGATCCGGCTCTCGCCGTTCAACACGGCGACGATCTACCTCGGCGGCCGTTCGCTCTACATCTCGCGCGATCGCGGCGACACGTGGACGACGACGAAGGAACTCGGCAAGGGCATCAACCTCGACGAGCGCTCGATCATGGGCATGAAATACAGCACGCTCGCGTGCGGCTACGCGCCGCCCGAAGGCGCGCCGGCGCAGGCCGTGGGCGGACGCAACGCGGGCCCAGGCCAGCCCTGCATCCTCTCGAAGCACGACGGCTACGTGAACGGTGAGTACGGCACGATGACCGAAATGGCCGAATCGCCGGTCCTGCCCGGCATCCTGTGGGCGGGCACCGACGACGGAAACATCCAGGTCAGCCGCGACGGCGGCAACACCTGGGAGGAAGTCGGCAAGAACATCCCGGGCGTCAACCACGAGTCGTACGTCTCGGGCCTCGAAGCCTCCTGGTTCGACGCCGGCACGGCCTACGCCGCGCTCGACCGTCATCGCGACAACGACCTGAAGCCGTACATCTTCAAGACGACCGACTACGGCAAGACGTGGACGTCGGTCAGCGGCGACCTGCCGGCCTTCGGCAACGTGAACTCGATCCGCCAGGATCCGGTGAACAAGAATCTGCTCTACGCGCCGACCGAGCTCGGCTTCTACGTGTCGCTCAACGACGGCAAGAACTGGCACCAGTTCATGCCGAATCTGCCGACGGGCCGCACCGACGAAGTGCTCGTGCACCCGCGCGAGCACGACCTGATCCTCGCGACGCACTCGCGCTCGGTGTGGATCATGGACGATGTCTCGGCGCTGCAGAACATGAACGAGGAGCAGATGGCCAAGGACGCGGCGCTGCTCCCGGTGCGTGACGCCGTGGTTTGGAAGACCGACCGCCGACTCGGCACCGAGATTCCGGGCGACAAGTGGTGGCAGGGAGAAAACGCGCCGCGCGGCACGGCGATCGCGTTCAACCTCAAGTCCGGCGGCGACGCGAAGATCACGATCACCGATCCGATCGCGGGCACGGAGTTCCGCACCGAATCAATGCCCGCCATGGCCGGTCTCAACCGCTGGCAGTGGAACCTCTGCTCCACCCCGATCGCGACGCCGCAGCAGGCCGGACGCGGCGGTGGCGGCGGGCAATTCGGTGGCGGCTGCCAGGGCGGCGGCCGCGTCGCGCAGCCCGGCACCTACAAAGTGTCGGTCACCGTGGCCGGCAAGGAAATCGGCACGCAGTTGATCCGCGTGCTCGAAGATATCTGGCTGAACGAAAAGTAACCAGAGTGCCAGGGGCACTGAGTGCCCGGGTAAGTGTCTCAACGGGCCACGGCGCCAAGGTTCCGCACTCTGGAACCCTGGCCCCGTGGCCCTTTTACTTTGGCACCCTATGCCCCTGGCACCCCGCACTCTGCTCTTTACCGAGCCGTTTCCCCCGGCTGAAGCCGCAGGACCTCGATGTTGTGCGGCGCGACGAGCGAGGCGAGCGCCTCCGCGGTCCCCGTGAGCGCCGGGAATGTCCCCCAATGCGACGGCACGACCTGGCGCACGCCGAGCCACTCGGCGGCGATGGCCGCGGCGTCCGGCCCCATCGTGTAGAGATCGCCGATCGGCAGAAACGCGATCTGCGGTTTGTACAACTCGCCGATGAGCTTCATGTCGCCGAACAGCCCCGTGTCGCCGGAGATGTAGACCGTCGGCGTGTCGGGCGCCCGCAGCACGAACCCCGCGCCGGATCCGAGGTAGATCGTGTCGTTGCCCTCGAACGCCGAACTGGTATGCGACGCCCACGTCATCGTGATGCGCAGCCCCGCGGCCTCCTGGGTACCGCCGATGTTCATCTCGCGCACGTCGGTGAGCCCCTTGCGCCGGAAGTACTGCGCGAGCTCGTACTGGCACATGACCGGCGCGCCGGTCGCGCGCGACGCGCCGACGACGTCGGTGATGTGGTCGCTGTGGCCGTGCGTGACGAGAATCAGATCGACCGGTTTGAGCGCGTCGGGCTTTGAGAACGCCGGCGGGCAGTTGGGATTGCCCAGCCACGGATCGAGCAGCACCCGCTTGCCGTTGGGCAACTTGAGCACGAACGTCGCATGTCCAAGCCAGGTGATCTCGAGCCGGTTCGCCATCGGGCTAGAATATACAGAGTTGTGACCGGGATCGCTCCACTCCAATTTATCCGCGGCCGCCGGGTGAAGGACGCCGCCTTCGGGCGTGCGCCGAAGCCCGAATGGCTCAAGGTCCGCGCGCCGGGCTCGGAGAACTACCTCAAGATCCGCGGCTTGATGCGCGACCTGAAGCTCAACACGGTCTGCGAAGAGGCCCACTGCCCCAACATCGGCGAGTGCTGGCACCACG
>SCUN01000155.1 GCA_004297655.1 Acidobacteriota bacterium
CACATGTCGTGGTTGTCGCCGTGCGGCGAGCGAATCGACGCCCACGTCTTGCCGCCGTCGGTCGACTTCCAGAATCCCTCTGCGCCGCCGTACACCACGTCCGCGTTGGTGGGATCGGCGGCGAGCAGCACGTAGTAGAACGGCCGATAGATCATCTGCGCCGGCGACGGCAGCGGCGACCACGTCGCGCCCGCGTCATCCGATCGGTACAGTCCGCCGCCCGGCGCCGCTTCGACGAGCGCATAGATCCGGTTCGGGCTGGCATTCGACACGGCGAGGTTCGCCTTGCCGATCAGATTCGACGGCAGGCCGGTCATGATCTTCGTGAAGTGCTCGCCGCCGTCGGTGCTCTTGTAAAAGCCCGCGGGCCCGGAGGCCGGACCGCCGCTGATGATGCTCCACGGCTTGCGCTCGAGATGCGACATCCAGGCGTAAACGACGCTCGGATTGCCCGGCTGGAGTTCGACGTCCATGGCGCCGATGTCATCGGTGAAGTACAGGACCTTCTTCCACGTCGCGCCGCCGTCGGTCGTCTTGAAGACGCCGCGCTCCGTGTTCGCCTTGAATGTGTCGCCCTGCATCGCCGCCCACGCGATGTTCGGGTCGGTCGGATGAATGCGAATGCCGCCGGTCTGGCCCGCGTTGTAGAGCCCCGAGAACTTCCAGGTCTTCCCCGCGTCGGTGGATTTGTAGATCCCGCGCCCCGTCGAGACGTTGCTGCGAACGTCATCTGACCCGGTTCCGAGATACACGATGTCGGGATTCGAGTCCGCAACGGCGATGGCGCCCGTGGAGCCGAGCGGCACCTGACCGTCGGTGATCGGCAGCCAGGTCGCGCCGTTGTCGGTCGTCTTGAACACCCCGCCGCTGGCCACGCCCATGTAGAACGTCCTGGGCTGCGACGGGACGCCCGTGACCGTCGTCACGCGCCCGCCTCGCGATGGCCCGACGAGCCGGTAGTTCAGCCCCTTGAGCAGCGCCGGATCGACGCCGGGTTGCTTCTGGGCGGAAACGACGTCGGGTGTCGTTTTGAGGAGGACGATGGCGAACGCGGCCAGGGCCGCAAGAACGAGGCGTGAGAAGCGTGACATGTGTTTCTCCAGCGAGAAAACGGGCGAACGACGCCCGAATTGTATGGCATGGCGCGCTAACGCACCACGAACTCCTTCGCGTCAGGCTCGACGAAGTGCGCGAGCGCCTCGCCCTCCCGCTCGAGCTCTCGCCTGACGGATTTCGTCAGCGGCGCGAACGGCGCCAACTGCAGCGTCGCCGCGGCCTTCTTCCGCTCGATCTTCCACGTGCCCGCGATCCGCCCGTCCACGAGAAACGTCGGCGGCACGATGAGGTTCTTCGTGACAAGGGCCTTCCGGTACTTCTCGTCAACCAGCCGCGAGCGATCCGCGTGCCCGATGACGACGCTGTCGTATTCGGGGAGGAATCGCACGGGCGCGTCAGTGTCCGCGTCGGGGCGCGGCGCCTTCGGCAGATCGAACAGCTCACGGCCTCGGGCGTCGGTGAAAGTCACGAGCTTCGATCGCAGGGGCTTCACGATCTCAGCCACGCCCCGTAGCCCGGTCCAGGCCTGGATGTCAGCTGAGCTCGCCGGGCCGAACGCGGCCAGGTACCGCAAGACCAGCTTTGCCGGTCCGTCGCCCTGCCCAACCGGCTTCTTGATCCACGCGTCAGCTGGCGCGAACGCCGAATCTGACGGGAATCCCCAGACGTCGTCCTCGGTCGGCACCTGCACGAGCGGCAGGTGCATGCGCACGGTGTAGCCCATCAAGCGATCATGGGACTTGGGGAACTGCTTCACGAGCGCCGCGCGGATCTCGTTGAAGGTCAGCGGCTCGCGCGCGAGAATCTTGCGCGCCGCCGCGACGAGGACGTCGACGGGCGGAAGCGGCGCATTCCCCACGACCGGCCGCACGCCGGCGGTGAGCGATTCCTGAAGCGCGCCCCGAAACGCCAGAAAGTCCTTCGCGCTCATGATGTGCAGCGTGCCGCGCATCGTCGTCGCGCGGACGAGCGCCCGAGAGCGAAGCGGTACGTGCAAATGCTCGCGCTCGAACGCCGGCAGTCTCGACCAGAGCCCGACATGCGGCGGTCGAGGCACCTGCGCTTGAAGCGCGAGCACCTGTTCGATGGCTTTCACGACGGGCATCGCCGTCCGCTCCAGCAGGAGCTGGCGCGCCAGCGTGGCGCGATTGAGCTGGCGGTCGGAGATGACCGGAGACGTTCCCATCGGGAACGTCAGATTACAACGGCCTCAGCCGCAGTAGTCGGCCTTCCACGCGACCTTCGTCGCGGTGAGCGTGCCCGGCTGGCCCTGCTGCGCGCTGGGCGTCACCGAGCCGGTGACTTCCACTTCGTGCGTGACCTGCGCCTCGAGATTCACCTTGGCGTTCTCCGGGACGACCTTGAGCGCGACCTTTGACCTGGTCTTGTCGCCCTTGGCCACGGCGTTGGTGAGCAGGTAGTTCCCCTGCGAGGTGCCGGGCTGCAGGCAGCCGCGGTACGTGGTCGGATTGCTGGATTGCGCAGTCAGAAGCGCGGCGCTGAGCAGGACGGCGCCGGCAAGTGCGATAGTCGTACGATGCATGTGTAACGAACCTCCGAGAGTGAACAACCGAATCGTTTCAGTTGTTACGACGCACTCTCGGAGCGTGCTACGTGAAATTTACTTCTTCTTCGGACGATAGACGTGAGTCGACGTGCCGAAGAAGACTTCCGCGGCTTCCATCAGGGTCTCCGACAGCGTCGGATGCGGATGGATACTCATCTTGAGATCTGTCGCCAGCGCCGCCATCTCCACCGCGACGACGCCTTCGGCGATCAGTTCCCCCGCGCCGGACCCGACGATGCCCACGCCGAGGATGCGCTCCGTGTCGGGATCGATGATGAGTTTCGTCACGCCTTCGGGCCGGTCGATCGCCACCGCGCGCCCGAGCGCGGCCCACGGAAACTTCGCCACCTCAATGCGCCGATTCTGTTTCTTCGCCTCGGTCTCGGTGAGCCCGCACCACGCCACTTCCGGATCCGTGAACACCACCGCCGGAATCGCTTGTGGCTCGAAGACGACGTCGTGGCCGGCAATCGACTCGACGGCGACGCGCGCCTCGGCCGACGCCTTGTGCGCGAGCATCGGCTCGCCCACCACGTCGCCGATCGCATAGATCTTCGGATCGTCGGTGCGGAGCGTGCGATCGACCTTGATGAATCCCTTTTCGGAGATCTTGACCTGCGTCTTGTCCAGACCGGGCACCGCGATGTTCGGCTTGCGCCCGATCGACACGAGCACGCGCTCGAACACCTGAGTCTTCTCTTCGGGCTTCAGGCCCTCGCCCTCGATGGTGACTTCCATCCCGCCCTTCACGTCCTTCATGCCCATCACTTTCGCGTTGAGCATGATCTTGTGAAGCGTCTTGTCGAGCTGGCGCTGCAGGAACGTGACGAGGTCGCGATCCGCGCCCGGCAGCAGCCCGGCGGTCATTTCAACCACGGAGACCTTCGTGCCGAGCGCCGCGTAGACCGAGCCGAGTTCGAGGCCGATGTACCCGCCGCCGACCACGAGGAGCGACTTGGGAATGTCCGGCAGATCGAGCGCCGCGGTCGAATCCATGACGCGGCCGCTCGTCGACGTCCAGCCGGGGATCGTCGTCGGCCGCGAGCCGGTCGCGATGATCGCGTGCTGGAAGTCGAGCGTGTCTTTCCCGCCCTTCACCAGCTCGATCGAAATCCGCGAGCTCGACTCGAACGTGGCCAGCCCCTGAATGTAGTTGATCTTCCGGGCCTTGTTGAGCTGCCCGAGGCCGCCGGTCATCTTGCCGACGACGGCGTCTTTGTAGGCGCGCAGCTTGTCGAGATCGATCTTCGGCTCGCCGAAGGTCACGCCCCAGGCCGGCGCGTGCTTCGCTTCGCCGATCATCTTGGCCACGTGCAGCAGCGCCTTCGACGGAATGCAGCCGCGGAAGAGGCAGACGCCGCCGGGGTTCGCTTCCGGATCCACGAGCGCGACCTGCAGACCCAGATCCGCGGCAGCAAACGCGGCGGCGTATCCGCCCGGACCCGCGCCGATCACGACTAACTGAGTTGACTGTGCCATTTTAGATTTTCAATTTCCGATGTCTCTAAGTTACCCGATTGCCCGATTACCAGATTGCCGATGAACTACAGGTACAGCGAAAGCGGCTGCTCGAGTGTTTCGCAAATGAATCGTAGGAAGCGAGCGGCGTCGGCGCCGTCGATCACGCGATGGTCGTATGAGAGCGACAGGGGCAGCATCTCGCGCGGCACGAAGCCGGCGCTCTGCCACACGGGCTCGAGGCCGCCGCGCGAGACGCCGAGAATCGCCACTTCCGGCGCGTTGACGATCGGGGTGAAGGACGTCCCGCCGATGCCGCCGAGGTTGCTGATGCTGAACACGCCGCCCGACATCTCGTCGAGCGAGAGTTTCTTGTCACGAGCCCGCGCCGACACCGTGCCCAATTCGACGGCAATCTGGGTGATCGTCTTCTTGTCGGCGTCGCGGATGACGGGCACGAGCAGGCCGTTCGGCGTGTCCACCGCGACGCCGATGTGCCGGTACTGCTTGTAGATGATCGACTCGTTCGCCATGTCGACCGACGAGGCGAACTGCGGGTATTTGTCGATCGCGAGCGACACGATCTTGATGAGAATCGCGGTGACCGTGAGCTTGCCGCCCGCGGCCTCGACCGTCTTCGCGTAGGCCTTGCGGAAGCTCTCGAGCGCGGTGACGTCAGCCTTGTCGTTCTGCGTGACGTGCGGAATGGTCGCCCACGCCGCCGACAGGTGCTCCGCCGTCTTCCGGCGGATGTTCGACATCGGCTTTGTCTCGATCGCGCCCCACTTCGAGAAATCGGGAAGCGCCGGGCTCTTGATCCCGCCCGCCGAACGCGGCGCGCCGCCGCCGAGCATCGCATCGCGCACGTGCTGCTTCACGTCGGCATTGCCGATCCGGCCGCCGGGCCCGGTGCCTTCGACGCCGGTGATATCCACGCCGAGTTCGCGCGCGTAGCGGCGCACCGACGGTGCCGCCGGAACTGGAGTCGCCAGTTCGATACCGGCGCTGCCGACCGTCCGCTTCGGCGCGCCGCCCCCGGGCTTGCCCGCCGGAGCTTCAGCGTAGGCGGGTCGGGCGCTGGCGATGTCGACGACCTTCGCGGCAACCGGTGCCGCGGGTGTCGCCGGTGCCGCTGGTGCGGCTGGTGCCAGGTTCACCGGTGCGGCACCTGCTGACCCGGCACCAGCGGCACCGGCTGCACCCGAGGCACCGTGCGCACCCGCGCCGGGCTCAACGATCAGCGCAATCTGGCCGCCTTTGACTTTGTCTCCGGCCTTCACGCGCACTTCCGTGACCGTCCCGGCGATCGTCGACGGGACTTCGACCGTCGCCTTGTCGGTTTCGAGCTCAAAGAGCGACTGATCGACCTTGATGACGTCGCCAACTTTCACGAGCACGCGCGCGACGTCCGCTTTCTCGACGTTCTCGCCTAAGTTTGGAATCTCGAAGTTCATCAGTTCCCTCTACGAAATCGCCGGATCGTGCTTCTCGGGGTTGATGCCGAGGTCCTTGATCGCCTGTTTCACGACCTTGGCGTCCAGCTTGCCGTCGCGGCAGAGCGTCGACAAGGTCGCGACCGTCACGTACCGCGCGTCGACTTCAAAGAAATTGCGAAGGGCGCCGCGGTCTTCGCTGCGGCCGAACCCGTCGGTACCGAGCGTTGTGATGGGCTTCCCGATCCACTGCGCGAGCATGCCCGGCTGGCTCTTGAGGTAGTCCGACGCCGCGATCACCGGACCGTCGGTCTTCGCCAGGCATTCCGTGACGTACGGCACCCGGGCCTTCTCGCCCGGATGCAGCATGTTCCAGCGCGTCACCGCGTTGCCGTCGCGATAGAGCTCGTTGTAGCTCGTCGCGCTCCACACATCCGCGGCCACGCCGTATTCGGCGAGCAGCCCCTGCGCCTTCACAACCTCGTTGAGAATCGTGCCGCTGCCGAGGAGTTGCGCGCGCAACTTCGACTTCTTCGCATCCGACGGCTTGAAGAGATAGAGCCCCTTCAGAATGCCCTCGGTCGCGCCCTTCGGCATCGCGGGCATCGCGTACTGCTCGTTCATCACGGTGAGGTAGTAGAAGATCGACTCGCCGTCGATGTACATCCGCTTGATGCCGTCCTGGATGATCGTCGCCAGCTCGAAGGCGTACGCCG
>SCUN01000156.1 GCA_004297655.1 Acidobacteriota bacterium
GAGGACCTGCGCGGCATGATCGCGGCCGAAGGCATCCTGACCGCCCGCGGCGGCGTGTCGTCGCACGCCGCGCTGGTCGCGCGGCAAATGGGCAAGGTCTGCATTTGCGGCGCCGCCGCGCTCGAAGTGGACTATGCGGCGCGCACGGTGACCGTGAACGGCCGCGTGTTCAAGGAAGGCGACTGGATGTCGATCGACGGCACCGCGGGCAAGGTCTACGCCGGTGAGGTGAAGACCGCGCCGTCCGAGATCGTTGCGGGCCTCATCAACAACGACGAGGCCGCGAAGAAGACCGAGAAGTTCAAGAACTTCCAGCAGCTCATGAAGTGGTGCGCGCAGGCGACCCGCATGAGCGTGCGCACCAACGCGGACGATCCGAAGCAGACGGCCAACGCGGTGGCGTTCGGCGCGGTCGGCATCGGTCTCTGCCGCACGGAGCACATGTTCTTCGAAGGCAACCGCATCGACGCGATGCGCGAGATGATCCTCGCGGAGACGGAGGCCGAACGGAAGAAAGCGCTCGGTAAGTTGCTGCCGTACCAGCGCGACGACTTCGCGGGCATCTTCCGGGCGCTCAAGGGCTACCCGGCGACGATCCGGTTCCTGGACCCGCCGCTCCACGAGTTCCTGCCGCACGCGGCCGATCAGCAGGCGGACCTGGCGAAGAAACTCGGAGTGGAAGCCAGCCACATCCACCTGCGCGTCGAGCAGCTGCATGAGTTCAACCCGATGCTCGGATTCCGCGGTTGCCGGCTGGGCATCGGCTATCCCGAGATCTCGGCGATGCAGGCGCGCGCGGTGTTCGAGGCCGCGGCGATCGTGCAGTCGGAGGGCATCAAGGTACGGCCCGAGATCATGATCCCGCTCGTCGGCTTCAAGAAGGAGCTCGACCTGCAGATCGAGGTCGTGCACCGCGTGGCGCGCGAAGTCATGACGGAGCGTAAGGTCAAGCTCAACTACCTGGTCGGCACGATGATCGAGGTGCCGCGCGGCGCGCTGACGGCCGACGAGATCGCGCAGTCGGCGGAGTTCTTCAGCTTCGGCACGAACGACCTGACGCAGACCGCGCTCGGCATGTCGCGCGACGACTCGGGCTCGTTCCTTCCGCACTACGCGGAACTCGAAATCGTGAAGAAGAACCCGTTCGCGACGATCGACGTCACGGGCGTCGGCCAGCTCGTCGAGATGGCCGTGAAGAAGGGCCGCGCCACCCGCAAGGACCTGAAGCTCGGCATTTGCGGCGAACACGGCGGCGATCCGGCCTCGGTGGTCTTCTTCCACCAGGTGGGCCTCGACTACGTCAGCTGCTCGCCGTTCCGCGTGCCGGTGGCGCGCCTCGCGGCCGCGCAGGCCGCGATCAAAGGCTAATGTCCAAAGTCCACCGTCTCCCTGCTGCTCTGGCGAACCAGATCGCCGCAGGCGAGGTGGTGGAACGCCCCGCGTCGGTCGTCAAAGAGCTGATCGAGAACGCTCTGGACGCCGGCGCGCGGCGCATCTCCGTCCTGACCGAGTTCGGCGGCAAGAAGCTCATCAGCGTTGAAGACGACGGCGAAGGGATGTCGGCGGACGACGCGCGGCTGGCTGTTGAGCGGCATGCCACGAGCAAACTGCAGACGGCCGCCGATCTTGCCGCCATCGTCACGCTCGGCTTCCGCGGCGAGGCGTTGCCGTCGATTGCGTCGGTGTCGCGGTTTCGCCTGCGGACGCGGCTCCGCGGCGAGCTTGCGGGCACGGAGATCCGGATAGACGCGGGGCAGATGGTGTCCGCGAAGGAGACCGGTGCGCCCGAGGGCACGCTGATCGAAGTCCAGGATCTCTTCTTCAACCTGCCGGCGCGAAAGAAGTTCCTCAAAGCCGATACGGCCGAGTCGGCGCAAATTTCAAAACTCGTGACGCAGCTGGCCCTTGGGTATCCGGAGGTCGGCTTCACGCTGCGCAACGGCGGGCGTGTCGTGATCGAGACGCCGCCGGCCGCCTCGCTGGCCGAGCGGTTCTTTCAAATGTATGGCGACCGCGCGGATCTGATCGAGGTCCGGAAGCAGGCGGCCGGAATCACCGTGCACGGCTACGTCGCCGCGCTGGCTGAAGCCGGGCCGGTGCGCGGACCGCAGCACGTCTTCGTGAACCGCCGGCTCGTCCGCGACCGGACGATCAGCCACGCGATCCAGCAGGCCTACAGCGTCGCGACGATCAAGGAACGCAGCCCGGAAGTGCACCTGTTCATCGAGTTGCCGCCCGATCGCGTGGACGTCAACGTGCATCCGACCAAGGCGGAAGTGCGGTTCCTCGATCAGAGCCTGATTCACGAAGTGCTGCGGCGCGCGATCGTGGACGCGCTCGGCCAGACCGGCGTGCCCGAGCTGGTGTTGTCCCAGGCGGCGCTCACGCCGCAGCGGCCGTTCACCGGCGCGCTGCCGCTGATGTGGGGCCGCGTTCCCTCAGCGTCAGCAGCTCTGGGACCTGATGCCGCTGGGACTGACCGCGCCGGGCTCGATCCACTCGGTGACGCCATCGAACGCGCGATTCAGTCGCCAGGCGCCACGGTCGGCGCGGTCGCCGGCCGCGAGACGATCGCGAGCCTCATCCGGCCGATGGTGCCACTCGGCCAGTTCAGAAACACCTTCATCATCGCCGTCGACGAAGAGGGGATCGCGATCATCGATCAGCACGTCGCCCACGAGCGCATCCTGTTCGAGAAGATCTCGGAGCAGCTGCTCAAGGGCGGCCTGGAATCGCAGCGGCTGCTGACACCGGTGATCATGGACTTCGGCGCCGGCGAGCACGCGACGCTGAAGAACCACTTCGTCGAGCTCGAGAAGCTGGGCTTTTCACTCGATGACTTCGGCGGATCGTCAATCCGCGTGAAAGCCGTGCCCGCCATTCTCAAGTGGGAGCACTCCGAAGCGGCACTGCGCGCGGCGGCCGGCGATCTCGAAGGTCTCACGCCCGGCGCCGGCATCGAGGAGTCCGTGCGGCAATTGGCGGCAACGATGGCGTGCCATGCGGCCGTCAAGGCCAACGACCTGCTCGACCGCGACAAGATGCAGTTTCTGCTCGACGAACTGCGCCGCACCGCGCATTCGAGCGTGTGCCCGCACGGCCGCCCGGTCGTGCTGCGGCTGACCCGGCGGGAAATCGAGCGGAACTTCGAGCGGATCTAGGGGCCTACAGCCAGTTGGCGAGTTCCCGCCTGGCGAGCCGAGACATCGTGTCGAGCCAGACTGGATCGTCGTTGAGGCACGGTACTTGTGTGAAGGCCTTGCCGCCGCGTTCAATGAAACGCTCGCGGCCCGTCATCTGAATTTCCTCGAGCGTCTCCAGACAGTCCGCCGTAAATCCCGGGCAGACTACCAGCAACCGCGTGCCTTCGCGCCCAAGCGCGTCGAGCGTGGTATCGGTGTAGGGACGCAGCCACTCCTCGCGGCCGAACCTCGACTGAAACGTCACCGCGACGCGCGCCTCAGGCCACCCGAGCCGCTTGGCCAAGGCGGCCGCGGTCGCCCGGCAGTGCGACGGATACGGATCGCCGGCCTCAGCGTAGCGTTTCGGCAGCCCGTGGAAGCTGAAGACCAGCTTGTCCGGCAGCGGGTCCAACTCGCCCACGGATCGCTCAACGGCTCGCGCCAGCGCTTCGATGTAGTCGGGATCCTCGAAGTATGGCGGCACGACGCGGACGGCCGGAACCACTCGGTGCCCGGCGATTGCGTTGAAGAGCTGCTCGAGGCTCGACCCGGTTGTAGCGCCGGCATACTGCGGGTACATCGGAAACGCCAGCAGGCGCTCGAGGCCGAGCGACTGGAACTCATCCAGCGCGGATGCCAGCGACGGGTTGCCGTACCGCATGGCGACCCGGACGACGACGGCGTTCCGACCGGCGTGGTGGTTGAGGCGCGCCTCGAGGCCCGCGGCCTGCGCCTGGCTGGTCACCGCGAGCGGCGAGCCCTGCTCGGTCCAGATCTTCTTGTAGAGCCGTGCCGATTTGGCCGGGCGGGTGCGCAGGATGATCCCGTGGAGCAGAGGGAGCCAGAGCGCCCGATTTATGTCGACCACTCGCCGGTCCGAAAGGAACTCCGCCAGGTATCGCCGGACGGCGGCGGTCTCGGGCGCGTCCGGCGTGCCGAGTTGAAGGAGGAGTACGCCGATCGGCGGAGCCGGGAGCACGCTCAAGCGTAGCGGGCTGCCGATTCGTCGCCAATTTCCCTGACAATGCCGTGACATTCCGGTGACGCGGTCTCGCTACCATTTGGTCAACAGGAGATCGCGTCATGACGCTGGCCATCGTCCATCATTCACCTCCCGGAGACGCGACCGTCGATGGTCGGCTCTCGTGGCGGACGTGCTTGCGCGACGTGACGTTTGTGGACGAGGCGCATTCGGCCGACACGCTCGCCGAGGAAGACGCGTACGCGCTGTTGCTCGAAGTGTTGTGCGGCTTGCGGTCCCCGATGCTCGGCGAGACGCAGGTGATGGGCCAGTTCAAGGCGTTTCTGGCCACGGTTCCCGCCGAACACGCATGGGTCAAGAGGA
>SCUN01000157.1 GCA_004297655.1 Acidobacteriota bacterium
TCACAAGACACCCCGGCCACGGAAGCCGGGTTTGCTCTAGAGGAATATCGGTCGCTCCGCCAAACCATCCAGTCCCGCGGGTCGCTGCGCGTCGGGATCGCGATCGTGTGCTGGTCGGTCTGGGCGGCCTTGTCACTGTGGTGTTGGACGACAGCGGCGGGCGCCGTGGCCGGCCTCGTCCCACTTTTGGTGCTCGTGGGCGGATTCGAGACGGTGCTGGCGCTTCATACCGGCGTGGAGCGGATCGGGCGCTACGTGCAACGGATGTTCGAAAACGGCGGACCACACCCGCCCGCCTGGGAACACGTGGCCGTCGAAATGGGGCCCCGGTGGCTATCGCCGGGCGGCCTCGATCCCCTCTTCTCGCTCGTCTTTCTGTTCGCGACCTGGCTCAATTTCGTCCCGGCGGCCGCCGGCGGTGACTCGCTTCAGTTGGGGATCGTGAGCGCCACGCATGGCGCGTTTGTTCTCCGCATCGTGCTGGCCCGGCGCTTCACGGCGCGACAGCGCGCGGCCGACCTCGCCGCGCTGGAGTCGGTAATTTCATCCAACTCTTTGGTGTCAAGAATTCAACAACAGCGGTAGTTTGGCCACATCGCTGACACCTCAAACGCAACTTCTCCTGCTAACGCCTCGTCTGATCAATCAGGCACGGCGCTTGCAATACACGTCGCAGGAGTTCGTTATGAGCCTCGTTCGTCTTCTCGGATTCACCACCTTGTCGTGCGGCTGCGTGTCGGGCCGGTACCACGAGTTGTCGACGAATCGCGAGATCAACTACATCGAGGAAAAGGGCTCCGGCTGCGGCCACACCGGGCATCAGCGCAATCAGCCCCTCAGCGCCGACCGCGTCGCCCACGGCCTCGGCGGCATCATCGTCCGCGCCAGCTAGCCGATAGCCGCTAGCCGATAGCCGATCCTTCGATAGCAGTTAGTCAATAGCCCGATAGCACGATTCGCCGAAGAGTACAAGTACTGTACTTCCCGCCCCCTTTGACCGAGAGATAGGGGGTATGGCGCTAGCGTTACGCTCCTCACGCCCCGAACGCCCGTATCGTGAACTGCTGATCGGCAAGGCCCGGCTGAGCTTCTACCTGGGGGACTGCCTGAAGGTCCTCCCCAATCTGCCCGCCGCCTCGATCGGCGTCATCGTGACCTCCCCGCCCTACAACATCGGCGTGGACTATCGCAGCTACGAAGACGACATGCCGCGGGCCGAGTACCTGACCTGGACCGAGCGCTGGACGCGGGCGGCGGCCCGGGCGATGCACCCGGACGGGTCGTTGTTCCTGAATGTCGGCGCCAAGCCGACCGATCCGTGGGTGCCTCTGGAAGTGGCGCAGGTGGCCCGCCATCACTTCAAGCTCCAGAACACGATCCACTGGGTCAAGTCGATCGCGATCGATCGCGATGCCGCCGGCGCCTCAGCGGGTCTTGAAAAGGACCTGGCGGTCGGCCACTACAAGCCGATCAACAGCGAGCGGTTCGTGAACGACTGCCACGAGTTCATCTTCCATTTCACGCCGGGAGGCCGGACGCGCCTCGACCGGCGCGCGGTGGGCGTGCCCTACCAGGATCCGTCCAATATCAAGCGATGGGCGGCCGCCGGCGAGGGCAAGCGCTGCCGGGGCAACACCTGGTTCATTCCGTACGAGACGATTCAGAGCCGGGACCGGGACCGGCCGCACCCGGCGTCATTTCCGCCGAAGGTGCCCGAGCAGTGTCTGCGGCTGCATGGCCTCGACCGGGCGGGCACGGTTATGGATCCGTTCCTCGGCCTCGGCAACACCGCCATCGCGGCGGCGCGCCTCGGCCTGGACTTCGTCGGTATCGAGATGGACCAGCACTACCTCAACGAGGCCATCCGCCGGATCAAATCAGAAGCTGATCCGTCCGCCTAGCTGCAGCTGCCAGCGCGACCGCACGTCGTCGCGCAGGAACTTCGTGAAGGTCGTCGACGTCAGCCCGCTCAGGTTGTAGCCCGTGAGCGGCGCGATCGCCGTGACGCTGGTCGGCACCGGCTGAATGACCGTGATCTCGTTGAACGACGCGTACTTGAACAGCCCGCTCTTGCTGTCGAGCAGGTTGATCAGGTTGAACGCGTCGAGCGTGATCTCAGCGCGAAGCTTCTTGAACGGCAGCGCGATCGCGATCCGCCCGTCGAGCGTGTTGGTCCACGGCGCGCGGCAGGCGTTGCGGGGAATCGTCTGCCCGACGTAGTCCTTCAGGCAGCCGTCGCTTTGCACGAACGTCAGCAGGTCGTTGTAGGTCCCGCCCGTGTAGGTAAAGCCGCCGTCGGTCGCGCTCGAAGGAATGTAGAGCAAATCGTTCGTGCCCCGGCCGTCGCCGTTGACGTCGCGGCCGAAGGCCAGCGTGTACGGGCGGCCGGACTGGCCCGAGTAGAACATGCTGATCGTGGCCTTGGTGTTACGGATCAGCTTGATGTCGTAGGCCGCGGATGCCGTAATGCGGTGCCCCGTCGCGAAGTTGGACCGCGCCAGCGGCGGGTTGTTCGGGTCGCCGGGCGTGTAGACATTGCCCCACGTCGACGCCGCCTGGTCGGACGTGCCGTCCAGGATCGACTTCGCTTCGGTGTACGAATACCCCGACGAGAAATACAGCCCGTTCTTCAAGGGCCGGCGCACTTCGTAAGATGCGCTCCAGTTGTATCCGAGGTGCGTGTTCGTCAGCAGGATCGCATCCGACAGCGCGGCGTAGCGTTTGATGTAGAACGGGCGCCCGCCGACGCCGGTGAGCGTCACCGAGTTGGTGTAGTTGTAGTTCTGGAACTTCACGTCGTCGATCGTGCGCGACGCCACGAACTCCGCGGTGCCATAGAGCCCCCACCAGGGCAGCTTGCGATCCCATCCGAGGTTGCCGCGCCACACCGACGGATACTTGAAGTCGGGGTCGAGCATGTCGATCTCGTTCGAGAACGACCCGGCGCTGGCGCCCGTCACGGTCTTCGCCTGGCTGCCCGGGTCGCTCACAAACGGAATCCGGTTGGCCGTGTTGAACGTCGCGCCAATTCGCGTGAAGTCCACGCCCGTGTTGCCGAACTGATTGGAGATCCAGACGTAGGGCGGGCGCCCGCCGAAAATGCCGATGCCGCCGCGGACCTGCTCGTTGCCGTCTCCGCGAAGGTCGTAATTGAAGCCGAACCGCGGCGACCACAGCATCGTGCTGGGCACGATGTCCGTGCGGTGATCGAAGAAGTTGACGGCCACCGGATTCGCCGACGGCGTGTCCGGGAATTGCGGCGCGTCGAACCGCACGCCCAGCGTCACCGTGAGATTCGAGCGCATGCGCCACTGATCGCCGGCGTAGGCGCTCCACTGGCGCACGCCGAACGCGGCGGCCTGTTTCGGATTGCCCGTCGCCGAGAAGCTGTAGTCGTACTGCTGCGCCACGCCGGCCGCGAAGTTCGCGAGGCTCGAGAAGTTGTACGAGCCGAAGTTGTCGCGGATGAACAGGTTTCGGAAGTCAAAGAACTGGTTGCTCGTTCCGATCGTCAGCGTGTGGCCGCCCTTGACGACCGTGTAGGAGTCGGTGAGCTCGAGAATGTCCTGGTCGAGCTCGTTCGCGGTCGAGAACTGCTCGCGGCCCGACTGGATCGTCGCGCCGGTGGCCAGCGTGACGGTGACTTGCGGGAACGGGCGGCTCTCGAACGGCTGCGGCTCGCGATGGTCGCGCACCGTCGTGTAGGCCACACGCAGCTCGTTCATCCCCTTGCCGAACGCCGAGTTGAGCTGCAGCACCGACGACCGGGTCTTGTCAACGAACCGATAGTAGTTGTCCGGGGTCTTGTAGAACGACGCGGAGGGCGACCCGATATCCGATAACGCGTTCACGAAGTTGTGCCGCACGGTCAGCTGATGGCCGCGCGCGAGGTTGAAATCGAGACGGCCGAACACCTTGTCGTTGTTGGTCGTGCACGAGAACTCG
>SCUN01000158.1 GCA_004297655.1 Acidobacteriota bacterium
CCAGCGAACTCATTCATGCTTCTCTCGTCGAAGATGATGTGATGGTGGTGACCGCGACGGCGAGCGGCACCTCCAATTACCGAACGCTGGATGAACTACAGGCCCGGCTCGATCCCGGGATATTCTGGCGCGTGCACCGTTCGCACTTGGTGAACATCACGAAGATTAAGGAGATCGTTCCGTGGTTCAGCAGGAATTACCTTCTGAAGATGAAGGACGAGAAGGGGTCAGCCATCCCAGTGAGCCGGTCGCAGACCAAACGGCTCCGGGAGTATCTCCAGCTCTAGCGTTCCAGGAGCTCGAGCCGGCCCCGAGCGAATTCGACGCGCCCGGCCTCGCGATCGAGCCGGCGGTCGCCTTCGAGCCCGCCGATCATCACGCGACCAGCCACAGCGAGGTCAGCTTCACGCGCATCGCCGACGAGCTGTGGGCGTGGCTGAAGACGCTCACCTCGGCCGCCGTCTACGCGACGCTCATCGTCACCTTCGGCTTCCAGGTCGCCCGTGTCGAAGGCCAGAGCATGGCGCCGACGCTCGAAGACCAGGACCGGCTGATCGTCAACAAGCTCCACTACCGGCTGGACGCGCCGGTGGTTGGCGACATCGTGATGCTCTACTACCCGCGCGATCCGGATAAGTCCTTCGTCAAGCGCGTCATCGGCGAGCCCGGCGACACCATTCGCATCGACGACGGCCGCGTGTTCAGGAACGACGTGCCGATGAAAGACGACTTCATCGCCGACGAATTCAAGGACCACGGCAGCTTCGGCCCCGAGGTCGTCCCCGAGGGCTATTACTTCGTGATGGGCGATCACCGGAACAACAGCTCCGACAGCCGGCAGTGGGGCTTCGTGCCGAAGAAGTACATCATCGGCAAAGTGCAGTTGCGCTGGTGGCCGCTCAAACAAGCCCGCCTGTTCTAGGCGGGGCAAGCCCGCCTCTTCTAACCGGAGCGGCCCGCTACCGCGACGTCTCGCGGGTCCTCGTCCTCGTCCTCCTGCTCAATCTGCTGGTGGCGCTGGCGAAGCTCGCCTACGGCTTCTACTCAGGCGCCGTCAGCATCGTCTCTGACGGCTTCCACTCGCTCACCGACACGGCGTCGAACGTCACCGGCCTGGTCGGCGTGCGGCTCGCCGGCCGTCCGCCCGACACCACGCACCCGTACGGTCATCGCAAGTTCGAGACGCTCGCGTCGGTCGCGATCTTCGTCTTTCTCGCGATCGTCCTGGTGCAGGTGCTGCGGACGGCCCTCGACCATCTGGCCGGCGGCGCGACACCGGAGATCACGCCGGCGGCGTTTGTCGTCATGGCCGGCACGATCGCGGTGAACCTCTTCGTCGTCTGGTACGAGTCCTGGTCGGCGCGCCGCTTGAGCAGCGAACTGCTCATGGCGGACTCCGCGCACACGCTGAGTGACGTCTACACGTCGGTCGCCGTCCTGGCGGCCCTGATCGGGGTCAAGCTCGGCTATCCGATCCTCGATCCGATTGCCGCGCTGCTGGTCGCTGTCTTCATCGGCCGCGCCGGCTACAGCATCGCGAAGGAGACATCAAAGGCGCTGGCCGATCACGCCGTGCTCGGCGAAGCCGACATCCGGCGTGTGGTGGCCACCGTTCCCGAGGCCAGCGGGTGCCACGAAATCCGGACGCGCGGCACCGCCGACCACATCTTTCTCGATTTCCACCTCTGGTTTCCCGGCGACATGCCGCTCGACGAGGCGCATCGCTTGTCGCACGTGGTCAAGGACAAGCTGATGGACGCCTTCCCGTCACTGAGAGACATCGTCATCCACATCGAGCCCGACGAACGTCAGGCGCGATAGATGTCCGCGATCTTGTCGGCGTAACGCTGTTCGACGACGCGGCGCTTCACTTTGAGCGTCGGCGTCAGTTCCCCGCCCTTGATCGAGAAGTCCTCGACGATCACGGCGAACGCCTTCAGCTTCTCGAAGTGCGCGAGCGGCGCGTTCACGGCGTCGATCGCGGACTGGATCAGCGCGCGGGCCTCCGGCCTCGCGGCGAGCGCCTCGCGGCCGGCGTTGTCGGCGGGCGGCGCCGTGCCCAGCGCCGCAGCCAGCGCGTTCCACCGCGGCAGAATCAGCACCGCCGGAAACCGTTGGCGTTCGCCAATGACGAGCGCTTCGGCGATCATCGATTGGCCGCGCAGCGCCGCTTCGATCGGCTGCGGTGCCACCTTCTTGCCGCCGGAGGTGACGATGATCTCCTTCTTGCGATCGGTGATGTGCAGGTAGCCCTCGGCGTCGATGCGGCCGACATCTCCGGTGTGAAACCATCCATCGGCCATGGCGGCGGCCGTGGCTGCGGGCTGATTGAAGTAGCCCATCATGACGTTCGGCCCCTTCGCCAGGATCTCGCCGTCTTCGGCAATCTTGAGTTCGACGTTCGGCAGCGGCGGACCGACGGAGCCGAATCTGATCTGGCCGGGCGGATTCACGGTCAGCACGGGAGACGTCTCGGTGAGCCCGTAGCCTTCGAGGATGTGCAGGCCCATGCCGAAGAACAGCCGGCCGACGTCCTCGCGCAGCGGCGCACTGCCGGATACGGTGAATCGAATGCGCCCGCCGAGGTTCTCGGCGACCTTCGAGTACACGAGCCGTTGGCAGATCGGATAGCCGAAGCGCGTCCAGAGCGGCGCGGGCTTGCCGTCAGGGATCGAGGCACCGCGCGCGCGCGCGATCGCGATGGCGAGGTTGAAGACCGCCCGGCGGATGCCGGTCTCCGCGCGGCCGCGCTCGAGAATCCGGTCGAGCATCTTCTCGTACACCCGCGGCACGCCGCTCATCACCGTCGGCCGCACGATCAGCAGATCGCGCGGCAGCGTGTCGATCGACTCAGCGAAGACGACCGACACGCCGTTCGTCAGGTACACGTAGATGGTCGTGCGCTCGAACGCATGGCAGATCGGGAGGAACGACAGCCCCGTGTCGCGCTCATTGAGCGACAGGACCTGCTCGATGCCCCGCAGGTTCGCCACGATGTTGGCGTGCGTGAGCATCACGCCTTTCGGCTCGCCGCTGCTCCCCGAGGTGTAGATGATCGTCGCGAGGTCACTCGCGACCACGGTTTTCGCGCGGTCATGGAACTCTCGCGCGACGCCCCAGCCGTCAGTGATCCGCTTGTGGCCCCGCGCGGCGACGTCTTTCAGCGAGACAACGCCCAGGCGTCCGGTGGCTGCCGGCGCGTCGAACATCGTGACGGCGGTCGCGAGCGAGGGACAACGGGACTCGGCCGCGAGGACCTTGGCGAGCTGCTCCGGTGTCGAGGCGATGCAGATCATCGCGCCGCTGTCGGCGAGAATCGTCGCGACCTGCTCGGCCGAGACCGTGGGATAGATCGGCACCGTGACGGCGCCGGCGGCGAGAATCGCGAGATCCCCGAACACCCAGTCCGGACGGCTCTCCGCCAGGATCGCCACGCGCGAGCCTCGCGCCATCCCGAGCGTTTCGAGCCCGAGCG
>SCUN01000159.1 GCA_004297655.1 Acidobacteriota bacterium
GGCCTTGACGACCACGGGAAACCCGAATTCATCGCCCGCAACCGTCGCCAGGGCCGATTCGAGGGAGTCCACCACTTTGAACCGCGCCGTCGGGATGTCGTGCTTCGCCATGAAGTCCTTGGCAAACACCTTCGAGCACTCGAGCTGCGCCCCGTCGTGTCCCGGGCCAACCACCGGATGCCCCGCGGCGCGGAGCGCATCGGCGACCCCGGCGTCCAGCGGGGCCTCAGGGCCGACCACCGTGAGGTCGATCCGCTCGCGCCGGACCAGTTGGAGGACCGCCGCGGGTTCATTGATGGAGAGGGGGGCCAAGACGGCCACGGCGGCCATCCCGGGGTTCCCGGGGGCGCAGACGATCCGGGTCACGCCGGGGTCCCGGGCGACCCGCCAGGCCAGGGCGTGCTCGCGGCCCCCGGCGCCCAAGATCAGCACTCGCATAAGGGCCCCATTTTCCCTGCTTCGTACGGTGATACGCTAGGGAATTGGCAATCGCGCCGGGGGCGGCCGAGTTCAAGTTCACTCGGCCCTACGTCGGATTGCCCATGGATCCCAGCCAGAGAGGGGGTGTCAGCCTTGGCAGAAGTCAAAGTTCAGGAAGGTGAGTCGATCGAAAGCGCGCTCCGCCGTTTCAAGCGGAAAGTGCAGCAGGAAGACATCATCAAAGACATCAAGAAACACTCCTTCTATCTGAAGCCGGGCGACAAGCGCCGGGCCAAACAGGCCCTGGCGCGTAAGCGCTCCCGGAAGAAGCAGCGTCGGGACCCGGATTAGGGGTCTTTTTTCGCGGGCGGACCTTCGGGTCCGCCCGCGCTGTTTTGGGCTAGACTAGGGACGATTTTTCCGGGCCTTGGCATGAGTCGAGGGCGGCAACGGCGCGCCATTGCGCCGTTGGGGATTTGGGAAGTAGCGAGGAGTTTGCAAATGCAGATCGAACAACGTGCCGTCGGGTCGGTGGTGATCCTCGACCTGAAGGGCAAGATCACTCTCGGCGAGGGTGACGAAGCGCTGAAGGACAAGATCAACTCGTTGATCCTTCAGGGACACAAGAAGATGCTGTTGAACTTCGGCGACGTGCCGTACATCGACAGCGCGGGCCTCGGCGAAATCGTGCGCACCTACACCACGGTGAGCCGCCAGGGCGGCCAGCTCAAGCTGGTCAACCTGACGAAGCGCATCACCGACCTCCTGTCGATCACGAAGCTCCTCACGGTCTTCGAGACGTTCGACAACGAGGCGGAAGCGCTCAAGAGCTACAACTAGCCTCGACGATTGCCACCCGCGGCCGCCGGTTTTCGCCGGCGCCGCGTGGTTTCATGGCGAACCATATTCCGTCATCGGCGCTGCCGGCCTCCGGCAGCCAGGTGCACGGCCGCTCGTTGGCGACGGCGCTTCTGCTCGCACTCCGGCCCGGACAGTGGACGAAGAACCTTCTGGTCTTCGCCGGTCTGATCTTCGGACAGAAGCTCCTCATCCTTTCTGATGTCGCCACCGCGGCCGCGGCCTTCGGCCTCTTTTGCCTTTTTTCCGGCGTCGTCTATCTCGTCAACGACATCCGCGACCGCGACGCCGATCGCCGGCATCCCACGAAATCACGACGTCCGATCGCGTCGGGCGCGATCAGCATCGGCGCCGCGTGGATGTACGCGACGGCGCTCGCCGTGGGATCGCTCGCGGCCGCGTACGCGCTCGACCGGTCGTTCTTCGTCGTCGGCTTCACCTACGTCGCGTTGCTCGTCAGCTACTCGATGTGGCTGAAGCACAGCCCGGTGCTCGACGTGCTGGTGATCGCCGGCGGCTTCGTGCTCCGCGCCTTCGCGGGCTCGGTCGTGCTGCACGTGCCGTTCAGCCACTGGCTCCTCGTCCTGACGCTGCTGCTCGCGTTGTTCCTCGCGATCGGCAAGCGGCGGGCGGAGTACGTGGCGCTCGCCGGCGACGCGGCGGCGCACCGCCCGAGTCTCGAACACTATTCCCTGCCGATGCTCGACCAGATGTTGGCGGTGGTCATGGCGTGCACGCTGCTCGCCTACGCGTTCTACACCATCAGTCCGGAGACGGTGACGAAGTTCGGGACGGATCATCTGCTGATGACCTTCCCGCTGCCGATCTACGGGTTGTTTCGCTATCTCTATCTCATTCACCGCGGCGCGGGCGGAGGCAATCCCTCCGATCTGCTGCTCTCGGATCGACCGCTGCAGGCCTGCGTGGTCGTCTGGGGCGCGCTCGTCGCCGCCATCATTTACGGTCCGTTGAAGTAGGAGAATCGCAATGGCAGAGTTTCAGGTCCGTTCCGACGCCGTGGACGTCGAGCAGATCATGCGGCAGATTCGGGCGCGCATCCGAGAGAAGCGCGGCGCCGATTACACGGAACAGGAAATCCGCGAGCTGGCGAACGTCAAGCTCGAGAAGTTTCTTGATCCCCGCGGGATCCGCTCCAATCTCGTCCAGGAATTTCGCCGCAACCGCGTCATCACCCCGGCGCCGCAGACGGTCGGCATCGGCGATGTCGACGTCTTCGGCTCGCCGCGGCCGATGCTGCGGAGCATCCGCAAGCTGCTCAGCCCGATCCTGCGGCTGTTCTTCAGCCCGACGCCGATGGTGCATGCCATCAACACGATGCAGAAGCAGCAGAACGAGGTGAACGCCGAGTTCCACCGCCGCTTCCGCCAGCGCGAGGAGATGGACCCGCTCTACTACGAGGTCATTCACAACCTCGTCGTCGAGTTGACGCGCCTGAGCATCGAGAACCAGAACCTCAAGATGCGCGTCGAGTCGCTCTCGAGCCGGATGGACTTTGACGAACGCCGCGCGCGCGCGCTCGAAACCGTCGTCGCCTACAAACCGGCGCCGAGGCCCGAGCGGATCGAACGGCCTCAGCCGAGCGCGGCCCCGGCCGTCCAGACGTCGTCGGGCGATGGGCAGGCGGCCGCCGCGCCGGCGCAGACGAATCAGGATCCGCAGCGCGCCGGGCTCGAGCCGCGCGATCAGGGCGAGCGCGGCGAGCGTCGCCGACGTCGACGCCGCCGCCGCCGGCCGGGACAGAACATGGGCCAGCAGGGTCCGGGGTCCAACGGGCAGTCCAATGTCCAGGGTTCGGTCCAGGGTCCAGGGTCCGGTTCAGAGTCCGGCACGTTTGACGGTGGACGGTCGGACGACGGACGGTCAGCGTCCGACGACGGAGATTCGGACGAATGAAGATTGCGGTCGTCGTCCAGCGCTACGGCGCGGACATCAACGGCGGCGCGGAGTTGCACGCGCGGTACATCGCGGAACGCCTGGCGCGTCACGCGACGGTCGAGGTGTTCACGACGTGCGCGAAGGACTACATCACCTGGAAGAACGAGCTGCCCGCGGGTGAGGAGACCGTGCACGGCGTCACCGTGCGCCGATTTCCGGTGAGCTGGCCGCGCAACCCCGACGACTTCGGGCGACGGTCGAACCACATCTTCGGCAGCGCGCATTCGATGGCCGACGAACTGAAGTGGCTCGACAGCGAAGGACCGGCCAGCCGGAAGTTGATCCGGCATATCGGCCGCGTGAAGCACGAGTTCGATTTCTTCGTGTTCTTCAGCGCGCGGTACTACCACGCGTGGCACGGCGCGCGGGCGGCGGCCGACAAGGCGATTCTCGTGCCGACGGCCGAACGCGACGCCGCGGTCGGCGTCTCGATCTTCGGCCCGCTCTTTCGCGGCGTCCGCGCGATCATGTACAACTCGCTCGAAGAGCGCGCGCTGATCCAGACGGTCACCAACAACCGCGAGGTCCCCGGCGTGGTCGTCGGCGTCGGCTCGGACATCCCCGAGCGCGTCCAGCCGTGGCGGTCGAAACGCAAGTTCAACCTCAAGCGGCCGTACGCGTTCTACATCGGCCGCATCGACGAGAACAAGGGCTGCGCCGAGCTCTTCGATTACTTCCCCCGATACGCGGCGATGTACCCGGACGGCCTCGATCTCGTGCTGGCCGGGTCCGCGGTGCTCCCGGTGCCGAAGCACCCGCGCATCAAGCACCTCGGGTTCGTGTCGGACGAGGACAAGTTCGACACGCTCGCCGGCGCCGACTTCCTGATCATGCCGTCGCCGTACGAGAGCCTGTCGATGGTCGCGCTCGAAGCCTGGGCGCTCGGCCGCCCCGTGCTCGCCAACGGCCGCTGCGACGTCTTGCGCGGGCAGGCCATCCGGAGCAACGCGGGCCTCTACTACGAGAACTTCGAGGAATTCGCCGAGGCGATGTACGCGCTCGAGGCCGCGGGCCCGCTCAACGCCGTGCTCGGGCGCAACGGCCGCGAGTTCTTCAAGCGCCACTACGCGTGGCCGGTGATCGAGCGCAAGTACATGGAGATGTTCGAGCGGCTGAAGAAGGAGCCGGCCAAGACCTCCATGGCGCCGCTCCCCGGCTGGTTCGCCCGGCGGGCCAGGAACCTGCCGCCGGCCGCTGACGCGGTCAACGCCGCGCCGAAGGGACCGGTGCTGCGGTAACCGTGAAACCGCGCGTCCACCAGATTCTCGCCACGCTCGGCTACGGCGACGCCATCGGCAACGAGGTGCTCGGCATCTGCCGGACGCTGCGCGCCGCGGGCTACGAGTCGGAGATCATCGTGGAAACGGCGGATCCCCGCCTCGAGGACCTGACCGTCGACTACCAGGAAATGGTCGACTCGGACGCGGTCGGTCCGGACGACCTGCTCATCCACCACTTCTCGATCGGCTCCCGCGCCTCGCGCACCGCCTTCGCGCTGCCCTCGCGGATGATCCTGATCTATCACAACATCACGCCGCCGGAGTTCTTCCTCGGCGTCCATCCGCAGCTCGTCAAGCAGTGCTACCACGGCCGCCGCGAACTCACGGCGTATCCGAGCCGCGTCGATCTCGCGCTCGGCGACTCGGAGTTCAACCGGCAGGAGCTCGAATCACTCGGCTTCTCGCCCACCGACGTCCTCCCCGTCGTTCCGGATTTCGCGCACCTCGATGTCGCGCCCGATCCGCGCACGATCGCCGCGTACGACGATGAGTGGACGAACATCGTGTTCGTGGGGCGCCTGATTCCCAACAAGCGCCCGGACGATGTGATCCGGTTCTTCCACGCGTACAAGACGCTCTACAACACGCGCGCGCGGCTCATTCTCGCGGGCAGTTACACGGGGTTCGAAACGTATCTGGCACAGCTGCACACGCTCATTGCCGATCTCGGCGCGCGCGACGTGCACATCATCGGCCAGGTCACCAACGCCGAGCTGACCGGCATCTACGACTGCGCGGACCTCTTTCTGTGCGCGAGCGAGCACGAGGGATTCTGCGTGCCGCTGATCGAGAGCTTCTATAAGAGAGTGCCCGTGCTCGCGTACGCCGCGACCGCGGTTCCGGTGACGATGGACGGCGGCGGCGTGCTCTACGACCGGAAGGATCCCTCGCATGTGGCGGCGCTGATGCACGCGCTCGTCTCGGATCACGCGATGGCCGACCAGGTGCTCGAGGCGCAGGACGCCGCGCTCGATCGGCTGCTCAAGAAGGACTTCGGCGGCATGCTCCTCCGGTTTGTCGAGCGCGCGCTCGCGTCGCCGCGGAAGCCGCAGCCGCCGGTGACCTTCGACTTCTGGCGCCAGTACAAGCTCGCCGAAGAGCTCGCGGAGGTGCGTTTCTTCCGGCCCTCGGCGTTTCGCGCGCTGCCGGTCGAAGACGAAGCGACGATCGTCGCCGACCTGGAGCATCGCCGTGAGTAGTCCATTGACGATCCACCAGTGGATTCCGGCGGCGCATCGCGGCGACGCCGTTGGCGACAACGCGCGCATGCTGCGCGACCTGTTCCGGCGCTGGGGCCACGCGTCCGAGATCTTCGCGATGACGATCGACGAGGACATGGCGGGCGAGGCGCTCCCCTGGGGCGACTCGGCGTCCTCGGCCGGCGACGTCACGATCTACCACTACGGCGTGCCCTCGCCGATGTCCGAACGGTTCGGCCGGCTGCCGGGAACGCGCGTGCTGCACTACCACAACGTCACCCCGGCGCATTTCTTCGCGCCGTTCGACGCGGGGCTCGCGCGGATGTGCCAGGTGGGAAGAGAACAGCTGGCGGGCCTCGCAGATCGAACTGACATTGCTCTCGGCGTGTCGAGTTTCAATGTTTCAGAGTTGCAGAGTTTGGGATTCAGGAACACAGGCGTGCTCCCAATCTTCGTGGACACTGACCGCCTGCGAAATGCCCCAGGCGTGCCGGCCCTGGAAAGAATGCTCGCCGAGCCGTTCGTGAACATCCTGTTTGTCGGGCGGATCGCGCCAAACAAGAAGATCGAGGATCACATCCGCCTGGCCGAACACTACAAGCGCTACGTGGACTTCGCGTATCGGTTCATCTTCGTCGGCAAGTTCGACGCCGTGCCCCGGTACTACGACGCGATCCGCGGGCTCGTCGCGGAGTACCGCATGATGAGCGACCGGTTCTGGTTCACCGGGCCGGTGCCTGAAGCGGAGTTGGCCGCCTACTATCGCCACGCGCACGCGTATGTGTCGCTCAGCGAGCACGAGGGCTTCTGCGTGCCGCTCATCGAAGCGATGTCGATGGACGTGCCGGTGCTGGCGTACGGCGCGGCCGCGGTGCCCGAGACACTCGGCGGCGCGGGCATGTGTTTCACCCCGAAAGACCTGGAACAAGCGGCCGAGCTGTTGGGCGCCCTCGTGTACGACGAGGCATTGCGCGCCCGTGTGATCGCCGGCCAACGGAAACGTCTCTCAGATTTCAGCCGCGAACGCCTCGAAGACCGGGCGCGCGACGTGCTGGCGCAGGTCGCGTGACATGAAGATTGCGTTCATCGCTCAACGGTACGGCACCGAGATCC
Source organism: Acidobacteriota bacterium (assembly GCA_004297655.1). GTDB lineage: Bacteria > Acidobacteriota > Vicinamibacteria > Vicinamibacterales > SCN-69-37 > SCUN01. Next base: position 6,827 of record SCUN01000159.1, read on the forward strand.
TCGGTGGTTCGGAATACCACTGCCGGCTCATCGCCGAGCGGCTCGCGCAGCGGCACCAGGTCGACGTGCTGACCACCTGCGCGCGCGAGTACACGACGTGGCAGAACGAGTATCCCGAAGGCACCGACCGCATCCGCGGCGTCACGGTGCGGCGGTTCGCCTGCTCGCAGGTGCGCAACCTCCCGGAGTTCAACAAATACTCCGACTGGATCTTCGAGAACCGGCACACGCCGCAGGACGAGATGGAGTGGCTGAAGCAGCAGGGACCGTGGTCCCCGGGGCTCATCGACTACATCGAGCGGCACCACCAGAACTACGACATCCTGATCTTCTTCACCTATCTGTACGCGCCGACGGTGCTCGGCATGAAGATCGCCCCGGCCAAGAGCCTGCTCGTGCCGACGGCGCACGACGAACCGGCGCTCCACCTGAAGATCTACGAACAGGTCTTCGCGAGCGCCGCCGGGATCGTCTGGAACACCGAGTCCGAGCGGCGGATGATCA
>SCUN01000160.1 GCA_004297655.1 Acidobacteriota bacterium
TGGTGGATGTGGATGGCGTGGTTCGCGCTCGGAGTGACGGGCGCGGTGGTGCAAGTGTTCACAAAAGGGAAGAAACGATGACGTTTTCACGTTCGACGACGATCAACTGGCAGGGCTCGATCATGGAAGGCGGCGGCACGCTCACTGCCGGCACGGGCGCGTTTACGCAGAAGGTGACGTTCCCGAAGCGCATCGGCGAGCCGGAGGGCACGACGAGCCCGGAGGAGCTCATCGCGGGCGCGCACGCGACGTGTTTCGCGATGGTCGTGGCCGGCGCGGTCGGCCGCGCCAACGCGACGACGAAGTCGACGAGCGTCAAGTGCACCATCACGGCGGACAAGGGCGAGGCGGGCATCAAGATTGTGTCCTCCAAGCTCGAAGTCACGGCCGAGGGCCTGACGGGCCTCGACGCGGCGGGCTTCGACAAGCTCGTGAAGGACGCGGACGCGAAGTGTCCGGTGTCGAATTTGCTGCGGTCGGGTCTGACGATCGAGATTTCGACTCAAGTGCGCGGGTAAGCAGGTGCTCAGGTGCTGGGGTGCCGGGTAAGCAGGGCGCAGACGTCGAAGCTACAGTCGGCGACCCGCTCACCTGGCACCTGAGCACCTGAGCACCCGTGCACTTGTGCACCTGTGCACCCGTACTCAATAATGATTATTCCTGCCGCGGGCGAAAGCCCGCACTGTGTTCCTCGGTAGCTCAACGGCAGAGCATCCGGCTGTTAACCGGAGGGTTGCTGGTTCGAATCCAGCCCGAGGAGCCAATTCATCGACTAGCTGAGTATGGATTATTGAGGGATCGACTATCGTTCGATCGCTTAGCGGTACCGGGCCGTAGCCGATCTGACGCTAGCCGATCCTTCAATGACCAATAGCCGCATAGCCACGATGCCCTCCAACGCTGCCTGAGCTTGTCCGCCGAAGCGGTGAGCGAAGCGAACGCTTCGCGGAGGCGGGCTACTTCACTCCCGCCTCACTGACGGTCCAGCCGGCGTCGGATCGGCGGAGGCGCGCCGTGGCTTCCTGCGGCGCGGCCGGTGTGTAGCCGATCGTCTCGGCCATCTTCGTCGCCTTCCATCGCCAGGTGTACTTGACGGCCGCGGCCCCGCCGCTCTCGGGCCGGATGTCGGTCACCTCCACCAACTCACGGGTGGCGACCTCGATCGGCCGGTCGAACTGCACGCCCGCGGCCGTGCCTTTCGGCGTCAGCGCGGTGCGGACCACGGCGAAGCGCACCGGGCCGCCGCTGCTGTTCTGCATGTACTGGGCGTGCAGCGCGTCACACGACGGATCCGGCGAGCGTCCGCCGGGACCGACGCGAAACTCCTTGAGCTCCACCTTGACGATGCCGGCGGCCGTCGCGTCGTTCAGCGGGCGCTTGTCGATCAGGTTCTGGAACATCTCCACCAGATCCATCTGGCCCAGGTTCGCGAAGGAATAGTCCTGCTGCACCGTCATGCAATACGTCGACGACCGCACGGTCCTGGTGAGCACGGACTCGATCGCCTTGGACAGCGCCGCCGCCGCTTCGGGTTTCGTCGGGACGTTCGCGCCGCACGCGGCGGCGAGCGACGTTGCAGCGATGACCACGACGGCCCGTCTCATCCGCATCATTCTAGCGACCCAGGGTGACGAGCAGCTCATCCAATTGCGCGAACGTCTCGATCGTCGCCTCCGCCGCTCCGGTGCCGGCCGCGTCGAGCGATTCCTTCGAGGAGTGAAGCTCGTGCATGACGACAAGCGTCTTGCCGCCCTTTTCCTCGAAGGTCACCGTGGTGACAGGTCCACCCTCACCACCCTCCTCGTTGGTCCACACGAGGCGCGAGGGCGGCGTCACTTCGAGGTACGTGCCGAAGAACGCCATGCCATCGGGTTCGAACGCGAGACGGTACTGGCCCCCGACACGAACATCCATCTCGCAGGAACGCAGGACCATGCCCATCGACTTCGGCAGCCACCACCGCTTGAAGAGCTCCGGCCTGGTCCACGCCTCGAACACGATGCGGGCCGGGGCGTTTAAGGTCCGGGTCACGACGAGCTCACGCTCGGACGTCCGTTCTACGGTCGTGCGGTTCGTTACGGGCGTGGGTTCACTTTCTCTTCTTGCGTCCATCAACCTTCTCCTTCTGTGTGAGTTCCTCGACAACCGTGTCCAGCCCGTCGAACCGTGCATCCCAGAGCTGGCGGTGCCTCTCGATCCATGCCGCTTCTTCATCCAGTCGGAACAGGCCGAGCCGGCAGGTCCGCACGCGCCCGACCTTCGCCGTGGTGACGAGCCCCGCCTGCTCGAGCACGCCGATGTGCTTCTTCATGCCCGTGAGGGTCATGTCGAACTTGCGGGCCAGGTCCGTGATCGACGCGTCACGACGCCCGAGCTGCTCCAGGACGCCGCGCCGAGTGGCGTCCGAGAGCGCGGCAAACGAGGCATCGAAGCGGGTTCCTTGATACTGAACCATATGGTTCAGTATATACCATCCGGATGGGCGGCGGGCAAGGCCCTCGGATGATTCAGCACCCGCCCGGCGAATTTCCGGCGACGCGGGTGCGAAATGGCGTTCAGCACCCCGGGAAAACCCGCGAAGCCCGAAGGCCCGGTGATTGCATGGGAGAACGTGTATGACTCACCGAACCGCTGTCCTCGCCGTGACCCTCACGCTGTTCGCCACATCGGCTTGGAGCCAGACCCGCGCAGCCGTCGTGCCGCATCCGCTCGCGATCGACATCACGGGTGGCTTCGCCGCCGGACACGGACGGACGCGCGCGGACGTCGGCGGCACGTTCACGTTCGACGTGTCCGACCGAATCGCGGTGGAAGCGCGCGGCCTCCGCATCGCGAGGGGCGCGGGTGAGAGCGGATTCCAGCTGACAGGCACGCTGTTGATGACGCTCGCGCGAACCCGCCGCGCCGAAGCCTACGTCGCCGCCGGCGCCGGCATCTCTCGGGCGTCGTTCGACATGGGCGACGAGCGCATGTTCGGCGCGATGAACGGCCAGTACAACGTCGGCATGTCCTTCGCGGCAATGTCCGGCAGGTCCGGGTTCATGATGACGAACGGCTCCACCTACACCGCCAGCCAGATGCCGATGTTCTACGCGAATCGCCTGGGGACCATGACCGTGGCGCCCGGCGGCCAGTGGGGCATGCGCACGTTCACGGATCCGGCGATGGTCATCGGCGGCGGACTGAAGCTCAACCTCACCGAACGGCTCTACGTCGCCCCGGACGTCCGCGGCGTCGTCGCATTTTCAGGCGGCCACCACGCGACGTCGGTCACCATGAACGTCGGGTTCGGCGTGCGGTTCTAGCTCCGCCGCGGCGATCACCCGATCGCGCATGCAAAGGGCGATACTGAGGCATGACCGAATGCTGCGGTCCCGCGCCCGGCGCCCCTCGGGGCCGGCCCGCGTGCACCGGCTGCGCGACAGCCGGCGCGCCGGTTGATCTCTCAACCGTCAAGGCGCTCCTCGTCGAGCCGGCGCTGGCTCGACTGAACACAGCCGTCTTCTACTTCTGCGCCGACACCAAGTGTCCGGTCGTCTACTTCGCCGCCGACGGGCAGCGCTTCCTGACCAGTGACGTCCGAGCGCGCGTGTGGCAGAAGGAACCGCCAGGCGACCGCGCCATCTGCTATTGCTTCGGCGAGAACGAGCGCGACATCCGCGCGGAAATCGCGCGCGACGGCGCATCCGGCGCGGTCAACCGTGTGCGGGAGCACATCGCGGCGCATCGCTGCGCGTGCGAGATTCGGAATCCCCGCGGCGCCTGTTGCCTCGGCGATGTCGCCGAGGCCGTGAAGCGCGTGCTTGGCGAAACGCGGCTATCCTAGGCTTGATCATGACCTTTCTATACGGCGCTCTGTTGGTGGTCGGCGTGGTGTTGTTGGCTACCGGGTTGGCCAGATTTCGTGAACGAGTGACTTTCGTCCTGATCGGTCTGGGCATCTCGCTCACCCAGGCCGTTCTTCTGTTGGGCGACCGACGATCGACGCAAGGGGCGATTGTGTTCTTCGCAGGAACCTCCTTTGGGATACTGGGCTCGCTGAAACTGATCAAAGATGTCCGTCGAAAAGGAACCGCTTCGCGTTCCTGAACGGAGTCCGTTAGGTGCCTGACGGTCCTTCAATGACCGAGAGCAAGATAGCTGCGGTCCTTCTCGGCTTGCTGTCCTTCGCGATCTGGCCGCCGGCCGAGAAGCGGACGCCGCCGAATCATCCGATCCACTACTTGGTGTCCACGCCGCAGGGCTGGACGCCCGATCGCGTGTGGCCGGTGCTCGTCGTGATCACCGACGCGGAACGCCAATTCGAAGCCACCGCCGACGTGTTCGAGCAAGCGCGCGGATCGCGGCCGTTCGTGATCGTGACGCCGTTGGTTCTTGGCGGCGGCGGGACGGCGCAACAACACTTGACGGATTTTGACTACGGCACCGCAGCCTGGGATCGCGCGGCCAAAGACGGGAACTGCAGGTTCGACGATGACGGGCTGACCGCCGTGCTCGCGGATGTGCGCGCGCGGTATCACACGGAAGACAAGGCCTTCATCACCGGGTGGGAAGCCGGCGGGCATGTCGTCTTATCGCAGGCGCTCAACCATCCCGAGCGGTATCGTGGCGCCGTGGTCGTGACGCCGAACTACCTGGGGCGATGCGTGACCGAGCCGCCGGCCGCCCACGATGCGTCGGCGATGCGCCTGCCGATTCGCGACCTCGTCGGCACGCTGGACACCCTGGCGCAGGGGCCGATCGGCGGACAGTGGCGGACGTTCGAGAATCTCGCCCGCTCGCGCGGCTTCACCGACCTTCAGTTGATGTCACTGCCGGGGCGCGGCCACGGCGCGCTGGCCGCCGACGTGTTCGAGACGCTGGCCTCGTGGCTGCCCTACTCGTCCCTCAACGCCGTCAACGGATCGATCCGCGCCGCGCGCAGGGCAGGGAGGTAGCTCGCGAGCGCCGTCACGAGAATCAGCACCAGCGACACCGCCACGTAGACGGCCGGATCGGTCGGCTTCACGTTGAACAGCAGTGACGTCATCGACGTGCTGAGGAGCGCCGCGCCGACGAGACCGATCACAACGCCGAGGCCGCCTTTCCAGAGGCCCTGCTTGAGGATCAGGCCGGCGATCTGGCCGCGCGAAGCGCCGATGGCGCCGCGCACGCCGATCTCGCGCGTCCGCTGCGACACATCGTAGGCCAGCACGCCGTAGATGCCGAGCGACGACAGAAACAGCGCGAGCGCCGCGAACGCGGCGAGCAGCAACATGACCGCGCGGCGGTTGTCGAACGACGAGCCCACCGCCGCCTCCAGGCTGCCCGCCTCGAAGAGCGGAATCGCCGGGTCGATCTCGCGCACCTTGGCCCGCAGCGCCGCGACGACGTCGTCGGCCGCTCGCGTCGTTCGGAGAAAGAGCGTCAATCCCGCAGGCCGCCCCCCTTGGAACACCTGATAAATGAATGGGTTGCCGCTCTTCTCCTCGACGCCGTTATGCGGCACGTCCTTCACGACGCCGATAATCGTCGGCCAGTCCTCCGGTTTGTCCGGCCGGCCGCCGAAGGTGAAGTGGCCGCCGACCGCGGAGCGGTTGGGAAAGAACTTCCGCGCGAAGCTCTGGTCGACCACGAAGCGAGGCGGCGTTTGGGGCGGAGCGGGCGTGCCCGGCGCGGCGGGCGGAGGCGGCGGCACGACATCGCGCTCGTCGAAGAAGCGGCCCTCGACCAGCTTCAGCCCGAGCGTGTCGATGTAGCCGGGCGTCACGATCACACGGAACGCGCCTGGCTGCGGCGAGCCCGGCGGCAGCGTGTCGTTCTCGAGCGTGAACGCGTTGATCGGCAGGCCGCCCTGAAACGGCGTCGAGAACGCCAACGCGACGGACGTCACGCCCGGAATCTCCCGCATCGATTGAAACAGCCGCTCGCGGATCTTGTTTGCCGCCTCGTCGCTCGCGCGATACTGCCGCGTCAACGCAAGACGCGCCGTGACGACGTTCGTCGGGTCGAGTCCCGGATCGACCTTCAACGCTTCCGCAAAGCTGTGGATGAGCAGACCGGCGCCCGTGAGCAGCATCAACGCCACCGCGACCTGCGTCACGACCAGCACGCCGCTCAGCGCGCGGACGCCGCGGCTCGACGAGGCGCTGCGGGAGCTGCTTTGAATGACGGCCGCGAGGTTCGTGCGCAGCGCGTGAAACATGGGCACGAGGCCGATGACGAGACCGACCACGACCGTCAGCGCGGCCGCGAATCCGAGCACGCGCCAGTCGAGCGACGCCGGCAGCGACTGCGGCAGCATCTTCGCCAGATAGAAATTCGTCGTCTTCAACGCGGCCCAGGCGACGACCAATCCCAGGAGCGCGCCGAGTGTCGTCAGCACAAGACTCTCGAGGAGAAACTGCTTGGCAATCGCCATGCGTCCGGCACCGAGCGCGGATCGCACCGCCAGCTCCGACGACCTCGAGTTGGAACGCACCAGCTGGAGGTTCGCGATGTTGACGCAACCGATCAGCAGCACGAACGCGACGCCGCCCTGCAGCATTAGCAAGGTGGACCGCACCGGCAGCACGCGTTGCTCCTGCACGCCGCCGACGTTCATCGTCATGCCGGAGCGCTCGACGAAGTCTTTCAACGGCGCCGGCCCGGCGTCCACGTAGCGTTTCTCGATGATCTTGGCTTCGGCGTCGGCCTGGCCCGCGGTGATGCCGGGCTTGAGCCGGCCGAACAACTGGATGCCCACGCCGTAGCGGGCCTGCGGATTCTCCGCAGCCGCGGGCCAGCTGAGCGGCACGACGAACTTCACGCGCGCGTCGAACGCTTCCAGCTCGCGCGGCGCCACGCCGATCACTTTGTACGCTTCGTCGTCGATCCGGATCTCCTGCCCGATGACCTCGGGACTCTCGGCGTACTGCGTCTTCCAATAAGTGCGCGTGAGCACGATCACCTTGTCGGCGCCCTGGCGGTTCTGTTCTTTCGTGAAGAATGTGCCGATGAGCGGCCGCACGCGGAGGATGTCGAAGATCTCGGCGGTCATGCGCGCGCCGGGCAGCCGGACGACCGAGTCCTTCTCGCCGACGAGGCCATAAAAGAATGTCCACAGCCCGACGTTCTCGTAGGAGTTCGCGTTGGCTGAGTAGTCCTTGTAGAACGGCACGTTGGCCGGCATGTGATTCAGGCCGGCCTTGGCGGCCGACGAGTAGAGCTCGACGATCCGCTCCGGCTCCTGATACGGCAGCGGCTTCAACATCAGCGAATAGACCGACGAGAAGATCGCCGTCGTCGCGCCGATGCAGAGCGCCAGCGTGAGGAGCGTGGTCGCGGTGATCCGCTTGGATTTCCAGAGGAGCCGGAAAGCGTGACGAAGGTCCGTCAGGGTCATGTCCGGGATCGTAACATCTAGAATAACGACGTGGCTTTTCGCTCCGGAACCAGACACCCGAAGCCCGACGCGCCCGGGCCGCGGGTGAAGAACTACATCACGCCCGACGGCTTGCAGCGGCTGAAAGACGAGCACCGGTTCCTCCTGAACCGGGAACGACCGGCGGTGACCAAGGTCGTGACGTGGGCGGCGGGCAACGGCGACCGCAGCGAAAACGCGGACTATCAGTACGCCAAGCGGCGGCTGCGCCAGATCGACGGGCGCATTCGCTTTCTGACCAAGCGCATCGACGCCGCCGAGGTGGTGAATCCGGAAGCGCCGCGGCCCGCCGGCGCGGCCTCGCGTGTGTTCTTCGGCGCGACCGTGCGTTACGCCGATGCCGAAAACGTCGAACACACCGTGGCGATCGTCGGCGTCGACGAAGTCGATCTCGACCGGCGCCACATCAGCTGGATGTCGCCGCTGGCGCGCGCGTTGATGAAGTCAGCCCCCGGCGATCACGTGGTGCTCCGCGCGCCGCGCAAAGTCGAGCGCCTCGAGATCCTCGACGTGCGTTACGAGCGCATTCACGGCTCGCCATTCACCGAGCCGCCCGGCGCCGAATCCGCGCCGGTCGCGTCGCCGGAAATCCCGCCCCGCCCCGCGAGGTAATTCGCGCGGGAAGCCGCTCGGCGCGTCCGCGTATCCTCATCGCCGAGGTACGGCATTTGCTCTTGATTCTGAGGGGCTCGACCGCTCCATGGCGACCTTCATCAAGAGACGTCCACTCCTCACGTATTACCTCCTGACGTTCGCGATTTCCTGGGGCGGCTTCGTCGCAGTTCTCGGGCCCGGATCGCTGGCCAACACCGATTGGGAGGCCGCGGGCGCGTTTTTCTGGGCGGTCGTCGCCATGCTTTCGGGTCCGAGCATCGCGGGCCTGCTGCTCATCGGCCTCGTGGACGGCCGCGCGGGATATCGCGAGTTGTTCATGCGGCTCTGCAAGTGGCGCGTGGGCATCGGCTGGTACGCCGTCGCGATCCTGACCGCGCCGGTCGTCTGCGGCGGCGTGCTGCTGGTTCTGTCGGTGACGTCGCCGCTCCTGACCGCTGACAACAAGACGACGATTCTCGTCGGCGGTTTGGGGGCCGGCGTCCTGACGATTCTCGAGGAAGTTGGATGGACGGGCTTCGTGACTCCCCGGCTGCGGCGCGGCCACAGCGTGCCGATGACCGGCCTCATCGTCGGCGTGCTCTGGGGGCTTTGGCATCTGCTGCAACAGATCTCCATCAGTGGCACCTATGTCGGCGGGATGTCGCTCGTCGTGTTTCTGCCGCTGTCGATCGCCGCGGCCATCGCGAACCTCACCGCGTTCCGCATGCTCATGGTCTGGGTCTACGAACACACCGGCAGTCTGCTGGTGGCGACGGTGATGCACGGGATGCTGACGGCGAGCTCGATCTTCTGGTTCACGGCGTCCGCCACCGGCGCGGTGTTCCTGGCCGACGAGTGGCTCGTGGCCGTTGTGATGTGGCTGCTTGTTGCTGCCGTGGCCGTCCGTGACGGCTGGCTCAGACCTCAGGAGGCATGACATGAAGCACCTTGGCTCCACGACTCCAATCCTCGGACCGGAAGGCCGCATCCTTCCGAACAGCGTCGCCGAAGTCGAGTACCTGCGTCTTGGCGGCGTCGACCAGTGGGTGATGATGCGCGGCGAGAACATCGACAACCCGCCGCTGATCGTCTTGCACGGCGGCCCGGGCATGAGCGAGATGGGTTTCTTCCGCCACGCCAACGCGCCGCTCGAACGGCACTTCACCGTGGTCCACTGGGATCAGCGCGGCACCGGCAAGTCGTTCGATCGCCACCTGCCGAAATCCTCGCTGACGCTCGCGCAGTTCATCGCGGATCTCGACGAGCTCGTGGAGATCGTGAGGCGTCGATTCAACAAGGCGCAGGTCGCGATCCTGGGCCACTCATGGGGCTCGGCGCTCGGCGTGATCTACGCCGCGAGATTCCCGGAGAAGGTCTCGCTGTATGTCGGCGCCGCGCAGATCGGCGACTGGCCGCTCGCGGAGCGGTTGTCGTACGCGTACGGACTCGCCGAGGCGGAGAAGCGCGGCGACCTGAAGGCGCTGAAGAAGCTCCGCGGGATCGGTCCGCCGCCGTACCCGGCCGAGAGCGTGTTCGTCGAGCGCATGGTCGTCAACGGACTCGACGACCAGTTGCGGCCGAGCATCATGTGGAAAGCCGGACGGTATCTGCTGGGCCGGCCGGAATCGTCGATCCTCGATCTGCCGAATCTCATCCAGGGATTCCGGTTCTCGCTCGACGCGATGTGGGCGGAGGTGTCCCAGCTCAACCTCCTGAAGCTCGTGCCGGCGCTGAAGATGCCCGTCGTCATCTTCGCCGGACGCCGAGATCACTGGGTCATGGCCGAGACGAGCCTGGCGTTCTTCGATGCGCTGGACGCGCCATCAAAGAAGTTTGTCTATTTCGAACACTCCGGACATGAGATGTTCGTGGACGAACCCGAGAAGTTCAACGCGGAGATGGCGGAGTGCCGGATTCTTGCGATGCCGCCTCTGCAGCTAAAGAGCGCATAATCGAAGGATTGCCCCTTCGATCCACTCACCACATCGGCATTGACTTCGGCACGACCAACACGTCCATCGCGGGCCTGATGCCGGACGGCTCGCTGCAGCTGGCGGGATTTCCGTTTCTCGGACAGCTGACGGCCGCGTACCGGTCGCTGCTGTATTTCGAGCAGGCGCCGGGGAAGGCCGGCGGGTTGCCCTCGACGTTCTGCTGGACCGGGCCCGCGGGCATCGAGCACTACCTCGCCGCGGATTCGCGCGGCCGGCTGATCCAGTCGTTGAAGTCGTTTCTTACGACGCGGAATCTGGAAGGCACGCAGATCTTCGAGCGCAAACGCACGATCGAAGAGCTGATCGGCCGGATCCTGAGCGACGTCCGCCTCGAAGCGTCGCGGCAGTTCGGCCTCGACATCCGGCACGCGACCGTCGGACGCCCGGTGCATTTCGTCGGCGCCGACTCGGTGGCCGACGACAACTACGCCGAGGACCGGCTCGCGGACGCATTCAGTCTGGCGGGCTTCGACACGATCGCGTTCGAGCTGGAACCGGTCGCCGCCGCTTATCAGTACGAAACCACCCTCGATCACGACGAGCTGATTCTCATCGGCGATTTCGGCGGCGGCACGAGCGACTTCTCACTGGTGAACGTGGGACCGTCGATCCGCCGGCGCGGGCGCACCGACGCCGATCTGGTCGGGAACGCCGGCGTCGGGCTCGCAGGTGACGCGTTCGACGCGCAAATCGTCCGGCACCTGGTGTCGCCGGCGCTCGGGTCGAAGACCTGGTACCGCTCCATGGACAAGCGGCTGCCGATGCCGGCCTGGCCGTACGCCGGGCTCGAACGCTGGCACCAGCTCTCGTTCCTCAAGACCAACGAAGTCATCGAACAGCTCGAAGTCATCAAAGCGCAGGCCCTCGAGCCGCAGATGATCGACGCGCTGATCTACCTGATCAAGTACGAGCTCGGGTATCAGCTGCATCAGTCCGTGCAGAAGCTCAAGAACGCGCTGTCGTCAGCCGAGGAGGCCGAGTTCGAATTCGTCGACGGCGAACTCGTCATCCGCGAGATCGTCAAACGCGCCGACTTCGAGGACTGGATCGCGCGCGAACTCGGATCCATCGCGCGCTGCGTTGACGGCCTGCTGACTTCGACGCGCGTCGCGCCGGCCGACGTCGACGCGGTGTTTCTCACCGGCGGCACGTCGCTCGTGCCCGCCGTGCGCGGCATCTTCGAATCGCGCTTCGGCGCCGGCAAGATCCGGACGGGCAACGAATTCGTGTCGGTCGCCCTGGGCCTCGCCCTCCGGGCGGGCGCACACTAGGGTGAGTTCGATGACCGCCGCCAGGTCGCCCGCATACACGGCCATCGCGTGCCTCCTCGCCGCGGGCGTCGTCACCTTCGGCCTGGTCTATCGCACCGGCGCGGCCAGCGGCGCTGACGCGTACGGGTACGTCAGCGAGGCCGATCTCTGGCGCGCGGGCACGCTCCACATCCCCCAGGAGTTCGTCAAACAACTGCCGTGGCCCGATCCGGAACTGACGGCCACGCCGATCGGCTACCGGCCCGCGGCCACTACCGAGGTCGGCCCGATTGTGCCGTGGTACTCGGCCGGTCTGCCGATGCTGCTCGCGGTCGCGAAGACCGTCGGCGGGCAGGCCGCGATGTTCTGGGTGGTGCCGCTCTTTGGCGGGCTCCTCGTCATCGCGACGTTCTTCATCGGACGACGGGTGGGCGGGGCGGGGGTGGGGCTCGCCGCGGCGTTCCTGGTCGCGCTGAGCCCGATCGTGTTGTTCATGACGCTGTTTCCTATGACCGATGTCGTGGTGGCGGCCACCTGGGCGGCCGCGACGTGGGCGGCGCTTGGGGATTCGCGCCGGCGCGCCGGCGTGGCCGGGCTGCTCGCCGGTCTCGCGATCCTGATCCGGCCGAATCTGGTCGCGGTCGGCCTGCTCATGGGCGTGTGGATGATCGCGCGCGATGCGCGTCGCGGCCCGCGGTGGTGGTCGGCCGATCGCGCAGCGTTGTTCGCGCTGGCGTCGGCGCCGGGCATCGCGATCGTGATGCTCGTGAATCGGGCGCTCTACGGCTCGCCGTTTGTCTCGGGATACGGCACGCTCGGGAGCGTGCTGCACTGGGCCAACATCCTGCCGAATCTGCGGCACTACGCGTCCTGGATGTCGTCGAGCGAGACGCCGGTGATCGCGCTCGGTCTCGTCGCGCTCGCTCTGCCGGTCGCCGCCGTCTGGCGGGATCGCGACCGTGCGTTCGATGCGGCGCTCCTGACGCTCGTGGCCGTCGGCACACTCTCGTGCTACCTGCTGTTCATGCCGCTTGATGAGTGGTGGTACCTGCGCTTCCTGATGACGATGTGGCCCGGGGTGTTCGTCGGATTGTCGTGGTGGCTGTTTCGCAACGCCGGTCCGGCGCGCCGCATCCTCGCCGCGGCGCTCGTGATCGCGATCGGCGCGCACAGTGTGTGGTTCGCGCAGCAGAGGCGCATGACGAAGGCGGCGGAAGGGGAGCGGCGGTCTATCACGGCCGCGCACCTGGTGCGCGATCGCACCGAGCCCAACAGCGCGGTCTTCGCGTACACACATTCCGGCAGCGTGCGCTACTACGGCGAACGCATGACCCTGCGCTACGACCAGATAGCGCCCGAGTGGCTGGATCCAGGTGTGGCCTGGCTCACGGCGCGCGGCGTGCATCCGTACCTGCTCGTCGAAGCGTGGGAACTCGAGCAGTGGAAGGCGCGCTTCGGTCCGACGAGCGCTCGCGGCCGGATGAACATGCGCGTGGTGTTCGAGCTGCAGTGGCCCACGCACATGTGGTTGTTCGACCTCGCGGCGCCGGCGTCGGATTCGTGGCCGGTGATCCTCGGCTACGACCGGCCGCCCGTGCCGCGGAGCGTTCCGCCCGCCGCCGCGCCGGCGCTCGTTCTTCGCTGACAGGCAGTAGACTGAGCGCATGAAACGACTGACCGTTGGTCTCGTGTGCCTGTTGTCGGTGGCCGTGGCCGCACAGAGCGCGCTGAAGAAGGAGTTCCAGGCGCTTCAGGGCACGTGGATGCTCGTCTCCGCCGGCGGCGACGAGGTGCCGGCGGGCCTCGCGGGCCTCGCATTCTCCGGCGAGAAGTACGAGGGTCTCACCGAAGACAAGATCACGGAACGCGGCACCGTGCGATTGGATCCGTCCACGAAGCCGATGGCGATCGATCTCGTGATCCTTCAGGGGGATGACGCCGGCAAAGTGCAGCTCGGATTAGTCGAAGTCTCCGGCGACAAGATGACGCTGTTTCTGGCAAACCCCGGCGACCCGAAACGGCCCAGCCCGTCGGACAAAGACGCCAAGCTGATCCTGAAGCGCCTGAAGCAGATGCGCTGACGCTCAGCGCTTCTCGAGCGTATCGGCCGCCGGTCGCGAGAGAAACGCCGCGATCGCATCGCCGTGCGCTTCCGCGTCGGCTTCGCCGATGTCGATCAGGCGTTTGAGATAGTCCGCCTGGAACAGCACCAGACTGAGAATGTCGGGACTCGCGGTCTGCTTCGTGCCGAGGCCGCGCGTCAGATAGCGGAAGAACCGGGGCAGCCGCGGTTCGAATTCCGCCGCGAGCTTGCCGAGATCGCGTGACGGCCGCAACACAAGGATGTCCACGTCGCGCATCTTCGCGCGGTGCTCCGGCGGAATCTGCTTGAGCAGTTGATTGACTTTCTTCATCCGCAGGATGTCCTCGTCGATCAGATCGAGGAAGATCGCGTTGTAGAGCACGCTCAGCACCTGCGCCGGCGGGGGATAGCCGGCCGTCAGCGGTGTATCGGCCTCGGCGCGCGTGCGCGGGTACTTCGTCGAGATCGTGAGAATCCGCGAGGCGCCGAGGTGGAGCGCGGGCGACAGCGGCGCCGTCAGCCGAACGCCGCCGTCGCCGTACCACTCGGCGCCGACCTGCACGGCGGAGAACAACATCGGCAGCGCGCTCGACGCCATCACGTGCTCCACCGTCAGCTTCGCCGCTTCGGTGCGTCGCTGCGGCCGCTGCCAGAGTTCGATGTCGCGCCCTTCGACCCACGTCACCGACTGGCCCGTCGTGTAGCTCGTCGCGGAAAGCGCGACGGCTTTCAGCACGCCGCGTTCGAGATTGCGCTCGATGCCCGGCAACGTGCCGTCGGGCGCGCGGTCGAGCACGCCGTTCAGAAACTGACGCAACGGCTCGGTGTTCACCATGCCCCGCATCGGCTCGCGGTGCTTGCCCGTCCGGCCGCCCGACATCAGCCGGGCGCCCCATCCGAACGCGTTCTTGAGCAAGGGCGTGGCGCGCACGTCGTAGACACGCTCCGGCGAGAGCGACAACCACAGCGCGGCCAGGTCGGCGGCGGCGGCGGTGAGCGGCCCGGCGTGCGTGGCGAGGTGAATCGTGTTGACGGCGCCGGCAGAGATGCCGGACAGAATCGGAAACGACAGCTCGGGGAATCGCCGCGCAATGCCCCGCAACACGCCGGCCTGGTAGGCGCCTCGGGCGCCGCCGCCGCCGAGCATCAATCCCAGCGCGTTGTCCGGATCGTAATGCGTCACGTCGGAATTATGACGCGACGCCCGCGAGCAAATGCGCGATGACGTCGGCGGCGCGGTACGGGCCGCCGCCCGGCGGCATGAACTGCCGGGCCGACGGAAGATCGTCGCCCGAGGTCATGACGCCGCGCTCTTCATATTTGCCCGCGCGAATCTGCGGATGGCCGGCCGTGGCCACGAGCGCGTTGCAGATGCACTTGCGTCCGACGGTGTCTTCGAGGGCCCCGCCCTTCGCGACATACACGTTCGCCGGTTCGGCCGGACATCGCCAGCCGACGCTGCCGTCTGCCTGCCGATACGGTTCGCGCAGGTAGCCGAGATCGCAAATGCGCGGCCGCGCGGCGACGATCTCGGGATCCGACAACGATCCGTCCACGTGCGCGATCTTGAAGGGGAACCCGGTGGGCGACGCGAGCGGATCGGTGAAGACCTCCGTCGTCCCGGCCGCGACGCGCGCGATCAACTGCTGCCGATAGTCGTCCCGCAGGCCCGACTCGGCGCACAGCGCGAACGCCGTGCCGACCTGAATGCCGGCCGCGCCGAGCGACATGGCTTCATCGAGCTTCTCCGGCGAGCCGTAGCCGCCGGCCAGCCAGAAGGGCAATCCGAGCGCGCGCAGCTTGTCGAGATCCACGCGATCGCGATCGCCGTACACCGGCTCGCCTTTGTCCGAAAGCTGCAGCTTGCCGCGCGGCGGCGCGTTGTGTCCGCCGGCCGTCGGGCCCTCGACGATGAAGCCGTCCACGCGGCCGTTGGCCTTGCGTTGCAGCGTCAGCGCCAGCACGTCGGAGGAAATGATCGCGAAGAACTTCGGACGCTCGAGCGGCGCCAGCGGCCCGGGCACGATCGACGCGGGATCGAACGATACGTGGTAGGTGTCGGTCGGCAGCGCGCCCGTGACGTAGAGCGGATACGTCGCCGGCGAGTGCTGCGCGAGCAGATCGAGCGCGCCGGGAATCTTCAACGGAATACCCGCGCCCATCAGCACGACGCTGACGCCCGCGAGCATCGCGCCGTAGAGCGACGCGAGGTGGGGAATCTGAATCTTCTCGAGGTAGTTGATGCCGACGAGACCGTTATGGCCGTCGCGCGCGAGAAACACTTCGACGAAGTTCGCCGCGACGCAGAGTTCGGTCAAATGGCGCGGGCTATCGAGCGTGTGCTGGGGCAGTTCGACGTACGCCTGCCGCGCGGGCTTGCCGCCGGGGATGAAATAGCGCTTCCAGATGTCTTCCGCGATCGCGCGAACAGGGAAGCGGTCGAGACCGCGGCGCATGTGCCCGCCCGGATCGCCATCCTGCAGACGCCGCGTCATCAGTTGATCGAGCGCCGTGCCGGAGACCACGCCGAGTTGGCCCTCCTGCGCGACCGCGCGGGCCAGCCGCCAGTTGGAGATCCCGACGCCCATTCCGCCCTGGATCACACGCGGCCACTGCATAGGTCTTATCAGTATGTACCAGCGGTGCTGGCCCGACTGTGGAGTTCGGCAGCTGCCGGGATCCCGGCAGTCAGCGCACGACGAACGGAATCGACATGCGCGCAGGCGCGGGTGACTGGTCGATCTCGGTGAACCGGTCGACATCGAACGCGCGCCCGATGGTGTTGCCCTGCGGATCTTCGAGGATCGACAGCACGATCAGATCGTACGCGCCGCCGACCCACGCGGCCCGCGGCGTGAACCACCACTCGGTCTCATTCGCCGCGATCGCGATGTCGCCGTCCACGCGCGTTCCGTTCCGTTCGACGCCGATCGCGCGCTGCAGCAATCCATGATCGAGCGGCCGCGGAAACCGCACCACGAGCGGACGTTGAACGTTGGACGAGGGACCCTGGACGATCCAGTCCTTAACGCTGAGCGGCGCCATCACCGCCGGCCCCACGCCGAACTCATGCCGGAACGGCGCGGCCAACGGCTGGCCGTTGCCGTCGCGCCAGGCCGGATCGACGATGAGCGCAAACCGATGCCCGGGCTTCAGCGCGCGGCCGATCTGGTCGTTCGGGAGAATACCGCGCTTCACGCGGCCCGGATCGAGAAACACCGTGTAGCGGCGTCCATCCGGGCTCCAGAAATCCACGTCGAGCGCGAGCAGCGCGTCGCGGACTTCAACGCCGCGCTCGTCAACGAGCTTGAGAAAGTCACGGCCGTGCGCGCGCGACATCGGCGCGGAGAACTCGAGGTAGATCCTGAGCAGGTTTTCCGGCACGACATCCGCCGACGGCCACATCCTCGTCAC
Organism: Acidobacteriota bacterium; assembly: GCA_004297655.1. Lineage (GTDB taxonomy): Bacteria > Acidobacteriota > Vicinamibacteria > Vicinamibacterales > SCN-69-37 > SCUN01. The sequence goes on from SCUN01000160.1 coordinate 16,738, forward strand.
CGTCGTCGACGGCGACCGGAGCACGGCCGGTATCACGACCACCGTGCGGAAGGCGGCGGCCGCTCGGGGCGTTGGGAGTTTGGCGGGATCGAGCAACACGCTGTAGCCGCGGCCGGGATCGAATGGGAACGTCGGAATGAAATCGACCGACGTCGATGTCACGCGGTATTGGCCGGCGACGGGCGGATTGGATTCAGCGGGGCCGTCGACGGAAATCGTCATGAGCGATGGCCATTGCTCGCGCGTGAACGTCGCGAGCGAGGCCAGCTCGCTTGAAGAGAACCCGGTGACGCTGATGAACGCTTTGGTGGCGGCCGTGGGCGGGACGAGCGAAACGGACAAAGAGCCGGCGGGCCGCCCGCACGCGGCGACCAGCGCCAGCGCGAGCAGACCCGCCGAACACGCGCGGCGCACTACGGCAGATCCACCGCCGCGAGGTTGAAGCCGCCGGCGACGCGCATCAGCATCACCGAGCGCGTGCCTTCGAGCAAATCGAGCTGGACGACGTTCGAGACCGAAGTGATCTTCTCGGCGGGCACGCCCGCCGTCGTGTCGATCTTCGTGGTGAGCCCCGGAGCCGAGCCGAACTGATCGGTCGAGATCTTCAGCACGCCGTGGCGCGTGTTCGCCATCAGCACGTACTCATGGCCCGCCTTGCGATAGAGCACCATGTCGATCGGCTGATTGCCCGCGCCGAGTTCCGCGATCGTCGTGCCCATCACCTTCGCGCCCGGCTTGAGGTCCGCGATCGGGAAGCGCACGAGCGGCGTGCAGGTGTAGCCGGCGATGAAGTTCGTCTGGCCGTTGGTCTTCGTCGCGACGAACGCGAGCACCGGCGAGGCCGTTTCGAACTTGTTGTGCGACGTGTGCCAGATCTCGACGCTCGTGCCCTGGTCGGCGGATTTGAACGGATACGGAATTGCCCAGAACTTTGACGAGAACTCTTCGTTCGACAGGCCCGTGACGTAGAGCTTGCCGTCGATGAGTTCCATCTGCG
>SCUN01000161.1 GCA_004297655.1 Acidobacteriota bacterium
AGCACGTCGAAACGCTCCGGATGCATGACGAGTTGCATGCAGGCCGCGTCGACGATTCGTTCGTCGTAGGTGATATCGGGATACCGCGCGGCGACCGCGCGGGCACATTCGATGAAGAGCCCATCGCTGAGCTTCATGATGTTGGCCTTATGAATCGCCGTGACCGTCTTCCGGCCGTACCGGCGCGCGTACGCGAACGCGAACTCCGCGATCCGCGTGGACGCCGCTTCCGTGATGATCTTCAAACTCTCGACGACGCCCTTGACCACCGTGTGTTCGAGGCCGGCGTACAGGTCTTCGGTGTTCTCGCGCACGATGATGAGGTCGACGTTCGCGAACCGGCTCGTGACGCCGGGCAGATTCCGGACCGGCCGCAGATTGGCGTACAGGTCCATCGCCTGGCGCAGGCCCACGTTGACGCTGGTAAAGCCCTCGCCGATCGGCGTCGTCACCGGTCCCTTCAGGGCGACCTTGTTCTTGCGCGCCGAGGCGAGCAGCGCCTCCGGCAGCGTTTCGCCCGTTTCGTTGAAGGCGAGGAGGCCGGCGTTATGGCGCTCCCACGTGACGTCCACCCCGGCCGCCGCGATGATGCGTGTCACGGCGTCGGTCACTTCCGGACCGATGCCATCTCCTGGAATGAGCGTGATCGTGTGCAAAACACTTGATGCTAGCATGCCCAAAATGAGACTGCTGCTGACCGCGTTCGTGCTCGCCGTGTCGACACTCACTGCGGCGCCGGCGCTGCCAGAACGGCTGACCGACGCCGAGTTCTGGGCGCTCTCGTCCGAGTTGTCGGAGCCGGCCGGCAGCTTCCGGTCCGAGAACCTCGTCTCGAACGAGACGATGTATCAGTGGCCGATTCCCGATCTCAAACGCACGGTGACCCCGGGCGCCGTCTACATGGGCGTGGCGCCGGATCAGAACTTCACCTACATCACCGCCGTGAAACCGCGCATGGCCTTCATCGTCGATATCCGCCGCGGTAATCTGCTGGAACACCTGCTCTACAAGGCGCTGTTCGAGATGTCGGCGACGCGCGCGGAGTTCTTGTCGAAGCTGTTCTCGATGCCGAAGCTCAGGGCCGTGTCCGAGAACTCGAGTCCGCGCGAGTTGTTCGACGCGGCGTACATGGAGACGGCGGATCAGACGCTGTTCGAGGCCAACACCAAAGCCGTGCTCGACGTCCTGACCGTGAAGCACGGCTTCAAGCTCTCGCTCGACGACGAGTCGCAGCTGACGTGGATCTACAGTTGCTTCTTCAAGTACGGGCCGGATCTCACGTATCAGGCCTGCGAGTCGGGCGGCGGCGCCGGCTTCGGCGGCGGCCGGGGATTCGGGCGGGGGTACGGCGGCATGGCGTTCCGGAGCTTCGCCGATTTGCAACTGCAGACCGACGCCGCGGGGGCGAATCACGCGTACCTCGCGACCGAGACGAACTACCGCTGGATGAAGGAGTTCGAGGCGCGCAATCTCGTCGTGCCGGTGATGGGCGACTTCATGGGCCCGAAGGCGATTCGCGCGGTCGGCGCCTGGGTGCGCGACCACGGCGCGGTGGTCGGCACGTTCTACACGTCGAACGTCGAGCAGTACCTGTTCCAGTCCACGACGTGGAATGCGTTCTATGCGAACATCGCGACGCTGCCGCTCGACAACGGCAGCACTCTGATCCGGTCGGTGCCGAACAACATGGTGCAGCCGGCGCAGCCGGGCGCGCGCGCCGCGTCGATGCTGACGTCGATGAAGGAGCTGACGGCGGCGTTCACCGCGGGGAAGGTCCTCGGCTATTACGACGTCGTGAAGCTGTCCCGACAGTAAGCGGCGGGCTGAAGCCCGCCGCCTACTTCGGAATACCGTAGCCGCAGGGCTTCAGCCCTGCGGTCTGCGGTCATTCCCGCCGGTCGAGCCAGAAGAGCGAGACCGCGCCCACCAGCGTCAGCGCCATCAAGCCGTTCGACCAGCCGTGCAGGCGCCCGAACTGGGCTTTGACAGGATTGTCATCGGCGAGCGCGGCGATCGGGCCGTGGGCGGCGACGCGGATCGCCTCGATCTTCGGCGCGATCACAAACGCCGCATAGCCGGTGACCGCGATCATCAGCAGCACGATCGCCAGCTGCGCCTTGTATTGGCGCGGCCGCGGACCGAGCGCCGCGCGCACATTGAGCAGCACGGCCTGCACGGCGCCGAAGCCGATCAGCCAGTGCTGGCTGCGCAGCAGCATCACGCCGAAGAGCTCGCCGGCCAGGGCGCGGCCGTTGGCCGGATCGTGCGCTTTCATCACATCGAACGCCGCCGGCGCGGCCACGTAGCCGAGGGCCAGCAGTCCGCCAATCCACATCGACGTCAACAGGAGGGAAATAAAGCGCATACCGCTATTGTGACTTGTGACTTGTGACTTTTGACTTTGTTATGCTCTCCTCGCCCTTGAAAACCCAGGATCTAGCTCAAGAACAACGGAACGCCACGCTGATTGCCGCCTCGCCGACGCTGGGCGCGCGCTACGACTCGCGTGTGCTGCCGTTCACGC
>SCUN01000162.1 GCA_004297655.1 Acidobacteriota bacterium
ACGCGGCTCTGGCTCAACGACGGCGCCGCGAAGTTCGTCGACGCCACCGCCGAGCGCATGCCGGATGTGCTCGTGCGGTTCTCGTGGGACCTCGAGTTCGTCGACACCGACAACGACTACGACCTCGACATCGCCATCTCGTGCAAGCGCTGCGGCGGGAGCTTGTCGTTCCGCAACGACGGCACCGGCAAGTTCGCCGACGGCGCGATGCCGGCGTACACGAACAACTACGAGTTCGAGCCGATGGACCTCGACGGCGACGGGTTTCTCGATCTCGTCACGATCAACGACGGCGAGATCTTGAAGGAGCAGAGCTCGAACCGGCGCGAGCACGTGTTCCGCAACGACGGCAAGGGACGCTACCGCGACGCGACGACGCTGTGGTGGCCGCCGGAAGCGAATGTCGGCGAAGACGACAACGTCGTGGCGTTTCTCGACTACGACTCGGACGGCGACGCGGATTTCATCATCGGCTCGCTCAGCGGCCCGGACCGTCTCCTTATTAATGATGGCAAGGGCCACCTGACCGTGGCCCTCAGCGTGTTTGACGGGCCCGACACGCCGGGCACACTCGGCATGGCGCTGGCCGATCTCGACGGCGACGGCCGCATGGACGTCGTGCAGGGGCAGGGCGAGCACCCGACGGCGATTCAGGAGAGGGTGTCGCTCGGCAAGGGGCTCGCGCCGGACACCGCGCCGCCGTCGGTGACGATGGTGGGGGCGGCGGCGATCGGCGGGGCGACCGTGGTCCGCGCGCGGGTGCACGACCGGAAGAGTCCCTCGCTCTCGACCGAGTGGAAGAAGGTCACGGTCGAGTGGACGGACGCGCGCGGAACGCACAGCGCGCCCATGGCCTGGTACGGGGAGTTCCTGTGGCGCGCCTCGATGCCGTCGGGATTCGCGCCGGCCGCGGGCTACCGGGTCTGCGCGATCGACGCCGCCGGGAACGCCGCGTGCGCCGGCGCGAAGTGAACCTACGAAATGATGTCGTGAATGACGTTGCCTGACACGTCGGTCAGGCGGAAGTCACGGCCGCTGTAGCGGTAGGTGAGCTTCGTGTGGTCGATGCCCATGAGGTGCAGGATCGTGGCGTGCAGGTCGTGCACGTGCACGGGCTTGTCGATCGCCTTGAAGCCGAAGTCGTCGGTCGCGCCGTAGGTCATGCCGCCCTTGATGCCGCCGCCGGCCAGCCACATCGAGAAGCCGAACGGGTTGTGATCGCGGCCGTTCTGCTGCGTGCCCGCGCCGCCGCCCACTTCGACCACCGGCGTCCGGCCGAATTCCGAGCCGCAGACGACCAGCGTGTCCTTGAAGAGGCCGCGTGACTTCAGATCCTTGATCACGGCGGCGAACGGCTGGTCGGAGTCCTTCGCGTTCTTGCGGTGGCGCTGGATGTCGTCGTGGTGATCCCACGGATCGCCCTGCGCGTAGTACACCTGCACCATGCGGACGCCGCGCTCGACGAGGCGCACCGCCATCAGACAGCCGCGCGCCGTGCTGCCCGTGCCGTAGAGCTTGAGCGTCGCGTCGCTCTCTTTTCGGATGTCGAAGACATCCGGCGCCTCGGTCTGCATCTGATATGCGACTTCCATCGACTGGATCGCGGCGTCGAGCTGCGGATCGGCCGTCTTCGCGCCGCCGTTTCTCAGCAACTCGAGCTTCTCGATCAAATCGAGTTCGCGCCGTTGTTCCGGTAACGCGAACTCCTTGTTGTTGATGAACGACACGAGCTTCTTCGGATCGAAGTCTTTGCCGATGATCTGATCGGCGCGCTCGACTTTGTCGGAAATGAAGGTCCCCTGGTGCACCGCCGGCAGGAACGCGTTGTTCCAGAGCGGCGGGCCCACGGTCGTCGGCACCGACGGGCAGAGGACGACGTAGCCGGGGAGGTTCTTGTTGTCGGACCCGAGGCCGTAGGTCAGCCACGAGCCGATCGACGGGCGGCCGACCTGCGTGTGCCCGGTGTTCATCATCAGCATCGACGGCTCGTGATTCGGGATGTCGGTGTACATCGAGCGGATCACGCAGATGTCGTCGGCGCACTCGCCGACCATCGGGAACAGCTCGCTCACTTCGAGGCCGCTCTGTCCGTATTTCCTGAACGTGAACGGCGACTTGAACAGCGTGCCGGTCTTGCGCTCGGTGGCCACCGCGCCGTTCGGCATCGGCTGGCCGTGGTACTTCGCGAGCATCGGCTTCGGGTCGAAGCTGTCGACCTGCGACAAGCCGCCGTTCATGTAGAGGAAGATCACGCGCTTGGCGCGGGCCGGGTGATCGAGCGGTCTCGCCACGTCCTGCCGGTCGCCGCCGAACCCGTACGGGTCGGGATTGGCGAGGCCGGCGGCCTCGAGCGACTTGCCCACGAGGCTCGCGAAGGCGAGCATGCCGAAGCCGCCGCCCATCTTGCAGAGCGCGTCGCGGCGCGTTACTGGCGGTTTGCTTTTGTGTGACATGTCGATGCCTACCGGATGAAAAGGAACTCGTTGGACGAGAGGAGGGCCTTCACGTAGCGCCCGAAGATGGTGACCGGCAGCATCTCGCCGTCTTCTTTTTCGTTTGGCCTGCCGGGAACGACACCGGACATCATGCCTTCCGTCGGGGGAGCGGGTGTGGCCGGGGCAGCCGGTGCCGGGGTGCCGGGCGAGCCGGGAACTGCGGCTTTTGCCTTGGCTTCCGCTGCCTTCTTCGCCTCGGCCGCCTTCCTCTCTTCGTACTGCTTCATCGGCTCGGCGGCGAGGAAGTCTTTCGCCGCCTGCACTTCGGCCGGCGTCGCCGCGCGGCCGAAGATCAGCCGATACGCCTTCTGCACCCGCGCCGCGTCGTCGGCTTCGCCCACGACCTTCGCGGCGAGGCGTTCGGCGTGCTGCTGCATGAAGTCCGAGTTCATGAAGAAGAGGCGCTGCAACGGCACGTTGGTCGAGAATCGCTTTTCGGCCGACTGGCTGGGGCTCGGGAAGTCGAAGAGCGCGAGGAACTCGTCGAGCTTGTAGCGGCTGACCTTGCCGTAGACCGTGCGTCGCGTCGCGAGCGGCGTCAGCGTGATCGACGGGCCGCCCATCTTCGTGTCGAGGGCGCCAGAGACAAACAGCACGCTGTCTCGGATCTGCTCCGCGGTCAGCCGATGCACGTTGGCCCGCCAGTACAACCGATTCGCGCCGTCCTTCTCCGCGTTCGCCTTCGAGTCGGTCGTCGTCAACTGGTAGACCTGGCTCAGCATGATCTCGCGGTGGAGCGCCTTGATCGACATCTTGCTGTCGAGAAACCGATGCGCCAGGTAATCGAGCAGCTCCGGGTGTGAGGGCCGGTCGCCGTTCTTGCCGAAATTGCTCGGCGTGTCGACGATGCCGGTGCCGAGGTGGCCCTTCCAGATGCGGTTCACGATGACGCGGATGGCGAGCGGGCTCGCGATGATCGCGTCGGCCAGTTCCGCGCGGCCGCTGCCCTTGGCGAACGTCAGCGGCGCGGGCGTGAGGATGGTCGGGAAGCCGCGCGGCGCCTCGTCGCCGAGCCGGTACGCGCTGCCGCGCAGGCTGATCTTGAGGTTCGACGCGGTCTCCGCGTCCTTCACGCCGTGGACGTACGGGAACTTCGGCGGCAGCGCCTTGGTCATCGCCTCGATGTCCGCTTCGAGCGCCTCGATCATCGCGCGGCGATCGGGACCGAGCTGTCGGCGCAGTCCCCAGCCGCTGAACGCCAGCAGGCCGGGTTGCGCGAGCGCCGGGTCCGCCACGATCTCGAGGTCGCGCTGGAAGACGTCGGTGTAGAGCTTCGTCTTCTCGATCGGCATGCTCTTCAGCTCGAGGCCGCAGCCCGGGCAGAAGTCGTCGTTGGTGACGAACTCGTTCGGCAGTTTCGCCGGCTCCTTCTTCCTGTTCGTCGGCAGCGCCTTCGCGCGAATGATGTCGTTCTCTTCGTCGACGGCTTTCTTCGCGAGCATCACGTCGACGAGGTCTTCCTGGAACTGGTCGCCGAGCTTCTTGGCCTGCGCGGCCGTGCCGCCGGCCTTGATCATGTCCTGCCAGGCGGCGAGGTTCGGGTATTCCTTCGGCGGTTTGCCGAGGAAGCGCAGCCAGCGGTCGAACAGCTCGTAATCGAGCTTGTCGGCGTCGACGACGGCCGGCTTCGGTTTCTTCGGCTCGCCGGTGACTTTCCAGGCAGCCTGCATGTACTTCGACGCCTGGAAGACCAGTGTGCCGGCCAGCTGCTGGGATTCCTTGCCGAGAAACTCGCCGAGCAGTTCTTCCTTTTTCTCGATCTTCTTCTCGGCGGCCTTGTATTCGTCGACGACCGACTTCGGCGCGAGCGGGTACTCGGTGTATTGCGTGTTGAGGAAGACGCCGGCGAGCGCGTAGTAGTCGCGCGTCGGGATCGGGTCGTACTTGTGGTCGTGGCATCGGGCGCAGCCGACGGTGAGGCCCAGGAAGCCGCGGCTGACCGCGTCGACCTTGTCGTGCCGCTCGTCGGCGCGCGTGATCTCGACGGCGCCGTTGTCGTAGTACCACGGGCCGAGGCCGAGGAAGCCGAGCGCCGGGAGGTTGCGCACGCGGCGCGCCTCGTCGGTGAGGTCCGCGGCGAGCTGCGCGCGCACGAACTGGTCGTACGGCAGGTCGTCGTTGAACGCTTTGATGACCCAGTCGCGGAAGAGGTACGCGTTCTCGTACGGCGCGAGGCCGCGGCCCTTCGGGTCGAGGCTGCGGTAGTCGTCCTCGCCGTAGCGGGCCACGTCGAGCCACGCGCGGCCCCACGTCTCGCCGTACCGCGGGGAGGCCAGCAGGCGATCGACGACTTTCGCGAAGGCCGTCGGCGATCGGTCGGCGAGAAACGCGCTGACTTCATCGGGCGTTGGCGGCAGACCGGTCAGGTCGATCGTCGCGCGACGGATCAGCGTGAGCTTGTCGGCGGCCGGATTCGGCGCGATGCCGTCTTTCTCGAGCCGTGCGAGCACGAAGCGATCGATGTTCGTGCGCGCCCACCCGGCGTTGCGGACCGGGGGGACCGCGGGTGACGACAGCGGTTGAAACGCCCAGAACGCGCGCTGCTCCGGCGTGAAGGCTCTTGGCGCGGCGGGCGTCGCCGCGGGCGCGGCGGCCATGCCGCCTGCCGGCGCCGGCCACGGCGCGCCGGCCGTGACCCAGTCCACGAGCACCGCGATGTCTTCGTCGCGAAGTTTTGGCCGTCTGCTCGGCATCTGGGGCGCGTTCGGCAACCGCTTGACGGCCTGGATCAGCAGGCTCTCATCGGGTTTGCCCGGCACGATGGCCGGACCGGACTCGCCGCCGGTGAGCAGGGCCTCCCGCGAATCGACGCGCAGGCCGCCGTTGGTCTTCTCGGTGTGGCAGTCGTAGCAGTTGGCCGCGAGAATCGGGCGGACTCTGGCTTCGAAGAACTCCGGCGAGGCGGCCGCGGCCGCCGGCGTCTGAGCCACCAGACGCTCCTGCCGCATCGCCATTGCGGAGACAAGGAAAACCGCCGACAGTCCGATCAGACACTTTGCGCGCATGTGCCGGTATTATGGCGGCCATGCTTCCGTCCGGCCAAACGCCGTTTTTGTGGCTCGTCCTGTTGCTGTCGACTGTGGGAGGACAGGCCCCGGCCGACATGCCCAAGGACAAGCCGGCGCCGCCGATTCGAACGCTTGCGGCCCAACTCAAGCCGGACGCCACGTTCGATCTGGGCGGCACGCGCGGATTCGGCAGCGGCGACGGCAGCGTGTGGGTCTCGCTGAAGGAACCGGGCACGGTGGTCCGCATCGACCCGAAGACCAACGCCGTCAGCAAGACGATCGCGCTGGGGAAACCGCCGTGCGGCGCCGTGACCTCGGGACCCGGGGCGGTCTGGGTGCCGTTGTGCGGTTCGGCCGGGATCGCGCGGATCGATCCGAAGACCAACATGGTGACGACGACGGTCTCGAAAGGCCTGTCCGCCGTCACGCCGCCGATGGTGGTGGGCGTGCAGAGCCTGTGGGCGATCGCCGACGCGAACGGCACGATCGCGCGCCTCGATCCGGCGACCAACGCCCTCGTCGCCGAGATCTACACGGCGGCGGGCGCCGGCGGCCTGGCCTTCGGCCAGGACGCGGTCTGGGTCGTCAACCGCCGGACCAGCCTGCTCACGAAGATCAACGCGTACACGAACCTCGTGGCCGAGACGATCGCGGTCGGCAAGGGGCCGGCGGCCGTCGCCGTTGGCGAGGGCGCCGTGTGGACGCTCAACGCGGGCGATGCCACGGTGTCGCGCGTCGACACGAAGACCAACAAAGTCGTCGAGACCGTGAAGCTCGGCGCAACGATCACGGGCGGGGAGATCGCCGTGGGCGAAGGCTCCGTGTGGGTGAGCGCGCCCGGCCTGCCGCTCGCGCGCATCGATCCGCGCACGAATCAGGTCGCGCAGATCTTTTCAGGAACGGGCGGCGGCCAGGTGTTTCTCGCCGACGGCGCAGTCTGGATCGCCGCCGACGCGAAGACGATCTGGCGGCTCGATCCGAAGCGGATCGAAGCCACGCGTTAGCGCGCGTTCGTCCCGCATTTTCGCCCTTTCGTCCCCGCCGCGTGATCCGAGCCCGCACTGCATGTAAGGTCTAGCGATGCTGTCTCTGATTGCCACCGCGATGCTGACGCTCACCCTTGGCGCCGCACAGACGCCTTCCGCCGCGGCCGCCTTCAACGAAGGCGTGCGCCTCCACGACGCGGGCAAGCCCGCTGACGCGATTCCATTCCTGAAGCAGGCCATCGCCGAGGGATTCCAGCCGATCTTCCAGGCGCGATTCCGGCTGGCGCGCGCGTACGCGAAGTCCGGCCAGTCCGATCTCGCGCTTGCCGAGCTCGAGCGCCTTGTGGCGGCGGGCTTTGCCAACCCGGCCCCGCTCGCGATGCCGGACTTCGACGGTCTCCGCGCCATGCCGCGCTTCGCCGCGGTCGAAAAGACACTCAACGCGCTCGCGCATCCGTGCGGCGCCGACGCCAACTACCACGCGTTCGACTTCTGGATCGGCGAATGGGACGTGCAGCCGACCGGGCCGAACCGCGGTCCGATGGGTTCGGGCGCAACCAGCGTCATCGAACGCCAGCTCGACGGCTGCGTGATTCAGGAGAACTGGCTGCCGCCGGGCGGTACCGGTGCCGGCAAGAGCTTCAACATCTTCAACAAACTCACGAAGCAGTGGGAGCAGTACTACGTCGACACGCGCGGCACGATCACCCACTACACCGGCACGTTCCACGCGGACGGGAATCTGTACTTCGAGGCCGATCAGTTCGGCTCGACCAACCGGATCCGGATGACGTTCTTCAATCAGGGCGTGAATCAGGTTCGCCAGCTGGGCCACGTGTCGACCGACGGCGGCACGACGTGGGCCGTGACGTTCGACCTGACCTACGTGCGCAAGCCGCCAAAGAGCGAGTAGCGCCTGCTTCTTCGCCAGCGCGCGCCTACGACATCGGCTTCGGGTACAGCCGCTCGAATTCCGGGCGATCGTGGAGCACGGCGAGGTCGGGATCGCGCCGTGCCCAGTCGGCGTCCTTGAAGCCGTTGTCCCAGGCGCGCTGGATCGCGACGATCGCCTCGTCGATCTTGTTCATCGCGCAGTAGACGCAGGCGACGTTGTACTGAACGTTGGCGTCATTGGGCCGGAGCGCGACGGCGAACTGCACTTGATGCGCGGCGTCCTCGACCCGCTTGGCCTGCACGTAGTCAATGGCCAGGTGCACCCGCGCCCGCGCATCGTCGGGGACGAGCTTCAAGTGCGTCTCGAGGGCCTGGATCCGGCGCTGCCGCACGTTGCGGAGCATTTCGTCCTTGCCCATGGCGCCGAGGGCGTTGTTGATCGGCACGTAGACGTTGTAGTCGTCGCCGCTGGCGAGCAGGGCCGCGTCGACCATGTCGACGACTTCCTGGTAGCGCCCCGCCGCGAAAAGCGCGCGGCCCAGCACGTAGTAGGCGCCGTCGGAATCGCTCTTGCGTTCGATGGCCCGGCGCGCGCACTTGATCGCCTCTTCGTAGTTGTTGCGGGCGTAGGCGATCCAGGCCTGCGCGACGAGCACTTCAGGCTCGTCGGGCTTCAGCTGGGCGGCGCGTTCGGCGGCCTTCACGGCCCGCTCCATCCACTGGCCGTCGCTTTGATAGTGGTAGTGGTATTGCGCGCAGACGTTGGCGATGCCGGCGTAGGGTTGCGCGAATTCGGGATCGAGTGCCACGGCGCCTTCGAACATCTGCAGGCCGAACTCGAGGTCCTGGCGCGTCACGCGACGCGCGTGACTCTTGCCGCGCAGGTATAGATCGTAGGCCTGCAGGTTTTCCGTCGGTTTGGCGGCGATGGCCTGCTGCTCCTGCGGCGTCAGCGTGATGCGGAGCGCTTCGGCGATCTTCCGCGCGATTTCGTCCTGCACTTCGAAGATGTCGGCCAGCTCGCGATCGTAGCGCTCGGACCAGAGCGGGAAGTCGGTACGGGCGTCCATCAGCTGCATGTTGATGCGCAGGCGATTGCCCGCCCGGCGCAGACTGCCGCCCAGCACGTACGCCGCGTTCAGTTCGCGGCCGACCTGCTGCGGCGTCACGGATTTGTCGCGATAGGCGAGGACCGTCGGCCGCGGGAAGATCTGCATGCCCTTGATCTTCGACAGCTCGGTGATGATGTCTTCCGTGATGCCGTCGCGGAAGTACTCGTCTTCCTTCAGTCCGCTGAGGTTCTCCAGGTACAGCACCGCGATGGATCGTTCGGCGGCCTTCGTCGAGCCGCTGCCTCGGTCGCCGGTCTCGCGGGCGACTGACTTGCCGTCGGCCGCGCGCGCGCGGCCGGAATCGAGATCCCGCTTCAGGCGAATCAAGTCCGTCTTGAGCTCGGTGGCGGTCTGGTACCGCATGTTGCGGTCCTTCTCGAGCGCCTTGTCGACCAGACGGCCAAAATCCGGCGACAGATGCCCGGCCAACTGCATCACCGGCACGGGATCGCGATTGAGGATCGCGTCAAACACCACCGCCGTCGTCGCGCCCTGAAACGGGAGGACGCCGGCCGCCATTTGATACAGCACCGTGCCGAGCGAGAAGAGGTCGGTGCGCGCATCGGTCAGGTGCCCGCGCGCCTGCTCGGGCGACATATAGGCCACCGTGCCGAGCGCCGCGCCGGGCGACGTCAGGTCGTTGGCGGCGCGCGTCTCGTCAATCGACGCACCCTCCGAGCCGGCCTTGGCGCGCGAGAGATCCATCTTGGCGAGACCGAAGTCGAGAATCTTCACCTGGCCGCGCGCGTTGATGAAGATGTTCGCCGGCTTGATGTCGCGGTGCACGATGCCTTTGGCGTGCGCGGATTCCAGCGCGTCGGCGATCTGAATCGCCGTGTCCACGAGCGGCAGCATCTCGAACCGCTGGCGCGTCAGCGCCGCCGCCAGCGACTCGCCGTCGAGCAGTTCCATGACGATGAAGTGCTCGCCGTCGTGCTGTTCGATGGCGAAGACCGTGCAGATGTTCGGGTGATTCAGGGCCGACGCGGCGCGGGCTTCGCGCTGAAACCGCTCGAGCGTTTGCGCGTCGCGCCCGAGATCGGGCGGGAGAAACTTGACGGCCACGCGCCGGTCGAGGCGCGTGTCCTGCGCCTCGTAGACCACGCCCATGCCGCCGGAACCGAGGGAACGAAGAACATCGTAATGAGAGACGCGCTTCCCGATCATGCCGCCTAGAGTTTACTTCTTCGCCGGCGCGCGCCGCCGGAGTTCGTCGAACCAGTTCGTCACGATGTTCAGCACCGAGCCGTTCTGGCGCGACGAGAGTTCGATCAGCAGCCGGTTCTTGTCGGTCGTGACGTCCCATGTCGTCGTGGACGGTTGCCGGAAGAGCTCGTGCGGCTGTCCGGCCTTGAACGTCGGCGTGGTCGAGACGTCCACCGCGATGAGCCGCGATTGCGGCACGTTCGCCCAGTAGAGCAATTCGCGGCCGTCGCGGGTCCAGCGCACCGTGCTGCCGCCGTCGAGCGAGACGCGGATCTTCGGACCCGGGCCCGGATAGGGCAGGACGTACACCTCATCGGTGCCCGATTCGTTCGAGACGTACGCCACCCATCGTCCATCCGGCGAGACCTGCGCGCCGCTCTCGTTGCCGATCCGTTCGTGCAGGGGCGTCGGCTTGCCGGTGCCGTCGGCGGTAATCGGCACCTGGAAGTTCTCGAGACGCTTGCCGGCGCCGACGGCCTGGAAGAGCAGCGTCTTGCCGTCCGGCGTCACCGAGGTCGGCCTCGCCTCGCTGTCCGTGGCGAGCACGAGCGTGGCTTTGCTGCTGGCGTCGGCGGGCACGGCGTACAGTCCGAACTTGCCGCCGACGATGCCGCTGAAGAACACGCGGCGGTTGTCCTGGCTCCAGACCGGAAAGTCATTCGTGTCCCCCGACGCGCCGAACGTGAGACGCGTCAACGTGCCGCGCGTGACGTCGAACGTCCAGATGTCCCTGACGCCCTTGCCATCCGTGATGCCGTTGGCCACGAACTTGCCGTCCGGCGACAGCCGGCCCGTGCCCCACTGTTGCTGAGACTGTCCGGGCAGCGGCTTCGAGACGCCGGAACGATCGGACCACGCCAGCGTCGTGCCCTGCGAACCGGCGCCACCGAAATAGGCGAGCAGCCCCGTGGAGGACACCGAATAGTCGGCGGTCCCCGGCGGGCCCAGCGTGGAGACGTCCTCGACCACCGGCACTTCACTGCCGACCACGGCCAATCGCTTGAGGTCGAAGGGCACGGTGAACAGCGTCTTGTCGCGCAGGAACACGAGGTGTCCGCTCGCGACGTAACGTCCGTTGTCGCCGCCGCGCGCGACGATCGTGTGCCCGGGCTTGCCGGGTTCCGCGACGGCGAACTCGGCGCCGTCCTTCGACGTGACCGTAAACAGGATCTGCTTGCCGCCCGGCAGAAACTGCGGCCGCGAGTGCGCGGACTCGCCTTTGGCCGAGTCGAGCGTCGTGACGGCGTCCGGCGTGCCCCCGTCGCCGGAGACGCGCATGATGACGCCGGCCTTCCGGAACACGATCGTGTTGTCGCCGCCCCAGTCGCCCCCGCCCTGCAGATTGCAGTCACAGAGCTTGCTCGAGGAGCCGCCGGTGATGGGGATCTTCTTCAGGGAGCCGTCGCCGAGATCGTTGTAGGCGACCCACTGGCCGTCCGGAGAGAACACCGGGAACGCGCCATTCTCGGTGCCCGGGATCACCTTGCCGTCGAACTGATCGAGCATCCGGAGCGTGATGCCGCTGCTCGCCGCGGGGCCGCTCGCGGATGCATACGCGAGCCGCGTGCCGTCCTTCGAGACATCCACGAAGATGCCCAGGTCCTTCATGCCCATGGAGGCGCGCACGACGGTCTGCGGCGCCGGCGCCGGCGTCGCGAGCTGCGACCAGGCGATGGCACCGCCGGCGATGACCGCGGCCGCGATCCACGGCAGCGCGCGCGAGAATGCCGACGCGCGCGGCGCGGCCGGCGCGACGACGACCGGCGCGGGTTCGTCGGCGGTGTCCATGTCGCTCCACACGTCGCCGATGTCGCGCAGGCGTTTCTTTGGATCGCGTTCGAGGCAGCGCTCCAGCACGCGGCGGAGCTTCTTCGGCGTGCCGGCCGGCAGCACCTTCCAGTCGATTTCCTGCCGCAGCACCGCCGCCAGCACGTCCGAGACGTCGTCGCCTTTGAACGCGCGCTCGCCGGCGAGCATCTCGAACAGCACGACGCCGAACGCCCAGATGTCGGCGCGGCGATCGACGGCGCGGCCTTTGGCCTGTTCGGGCGCCATGTAGGCGGCCGTACCGAGAATCGTGCCGAGCTGCGTGGAGCGCGCGGTGAGCGTGGGGGAGTTCATCACGTCCGGGCTCGAGCCGCCCATCGGATCGAGCGCCTTCGCCAGGCCGAAGTCGAGCACCTTCACCGTGCCGTCGTCCTTGACTTTCACGTTCGCCGGTTTGAGATCGCGATGGATGATGCCTTGCTCGTGCGCGGCTTCGAGGCCGAGCGCGATCTGGCGCGCGATGGCGATCGCTTCGTCCGGCGCGATCGGGCCCTGGCTGATGCGATCGGCGAGCGTCGGCCCTTCGACCAGCTCCATCACGAGCGCGTGGGTCTTGCCGCTGTCTTCGAACCCGTAGATCTGCGCGATGTTCGGGTGGTTCAGCGCGGCCAGGACCTGCGCTTCGCGCCGGAACCGCGCGAGCCGCTCCGGGTCGCTGGCGAAGGACTCCGGCAGGACCTTGAGGGCGACGTCACGGCCGAGTTTGGAGTCCTTGGCGCGGTACACCTCGCCCATGCCGCCGACCCCGATCGACAACCCGACTTCGTACTGACCGACCTTGCTGCCGCTGGAGAGACTCATCGGCGCGGACTATACCGCGTAAACGGTGTAGGCTGACCGGGTTCTGGAGGCAGAAATGGTTGGACGGCCGCTCCGTGTGCTGTTTGGCGTGCTCTTCGCCGTTGGCTCGATTCAACTGGGCGCGGCCCCGCCCCAGGCGAAACCGACGCCTTCCGGCCGGTTGACGATCGACAAACTCATCGACATCAAACATCCGTCCGCGCCGGTGTGGTCGCCCGACAGCGCGCGGGTGGCGTTTCTCTGGGATCGCGCCGGCGTGACCGACGTCTACGTCGTCGCGGCCGACGGCCGGTCGACGCCGGTTCAGCTGACGCAAACTCGCGCGGGCGAGCCGGCGCCGAGCGCGCCGCGATGGAGCGCCGACGGCCAATCGATCACCTTTAATAAGGGTGGCGAGGCGTTGCAGGTGTTCGTTACCGGCGGCGCGCCGCGCCCGGCAGCGGCGCCGAGGCCCGAGCCTGGCGGGCCCGCGTCGCGCGACGGCAAACGCATCGCGCTCGTCGTCAGCGGCCCGAACGGCGTGAGCGAGATTCACGTGCGCAATGCCGACGGCACCGGCGACGTGAAGGTGGCGACCGTTGACGGTCCCGTGGCGGGCCTGGCGTGGACGCCCGGCGACGAGCGGCTGACGTTTACGACCGGCGGCGGCCGCGGCCAGCAGATCTTCCATGACGCGACGCCGGCGTACTCGGGCGCGAAGATCATCTATCGCGCGACCGAGAATGTGCCGGGCCCGCCGGCTGACAACTGGGTGGTGGCGCCCACGGCCGGCAGCACGCCCGCGAAGTTCACGGCCGGCGGCGGCCGCGGCGGCGCCAACCGCTGGCTCGACGGCACGCACATTGTCGCCGACCGCACCTCGCCGGACTTCAAGCGGCGGACGATCTCGGTGATCGACGTCACCACGAACGCCGCCCGCGTGGTTCAGGAAGACGTCAAAGAGAAGTTCTGGAGCGTGACCGGCGACGCGCAGGCCGGCTCGCAGGTTTCTCCCGGCGGCAAATGGATTTCGTTTCTCAGCGACCAGGACGGGTGGGATCAGCTGTACGTGCTCGCGACGTCCGACGTCCAACGTACGGCGTCCAACGGTTCGCCGATTCAGGTCACGAAGGGTGCGTTCGAAACCTGGCGCCCGGCGTGGTCGCCGGATGGGACGCGGATCGCGTTCGATCAGAACGAGGCGGCCGATCATGGGCGGCGGCACATCGGCCTGGCGACGTTGAATGACGATCCGGCGAAGACGACAGTTCGGATGCTGACGAGCGGGCGCGGCGCGGACATCGCGCCGGTCTGGTCGCCGGACGGCACGAAGATCCTGTACCAACACTCGGATCCCTGGAATTCGGCCGACTTCTATGTGATCGACGCGAACTCGCCCGGGGCGAAGCCGGTTCGGCTCACCGACTCGATGCCGGCGTCGATCGACAAGGCGCAACTCGTCGAACCGCAACTGGTGCACTACAAAGGCCCCGACGGCAAGGACGTTCCGGCGTACTTGTTCGTGCCGAAGAACCTGAATCGCGCCGTGAAGCATCCGGCGATCGTGTGGGTGCACGGCGACGGCGTGAATCAGAACTACGACGGCTGGCACGTGCAGCGCAACTACGCGGTGTACTACAGCATCCATCAGTACTTCCTGCAGCAGGGCTACGTGGTGCTCGCGCCGGACTATCGCGGCAGCATCGGCTACGGCAGCGAGTGGCGCGAAGGCGTCTACATGGACGTCGGCGGCAAGGACTTCCGCGACGCCGGCCTGGCGAACACGTTCCTCAAGACGCTGCCGTACGTGGACGAGCGCAAGATCGGCATCTGGGGGCTGAGCTACGGCGGCTTCTTCACGTTGCTGGCCGTGACGGAGATGCCGACGGCGTACGCCGCGGCCGTCGATGTCGCCGGCGTCGCCGACTACGCGCTCTACTACGAAGATCCGTACCACGGCACGTGGACGACGAGCCGGATCGGCACGCCGTCGGAGCATCCCGAGGTCTACGCGCAAGCGTCGCCGGTGTCGCACATGGACAAGCTGCAGACGCCGCTGCTCGTGCTGCACGGCACCGCGGACGTGAACGTCCCGTACTTGCATTCAGTCAAAGTGCTCGACGAAGCGATGAAGAAAGGGAAGGGCGACCTGGTGAGCTTCCTGGCGTATCCCGGGGAGTTTCATTACTTCACGCGCGAGCACGTGCTGCGCGACGCCTGGAACCGCGTGGCGCGCTTCTGGGAGGCCCACCTGAAGCACTAGCGCACACCTGTTGCGTTGGCGGGGCGACGTCCCTATGCTGTGCTGGGGTTCGTTCCCCTCCCCACAAGAGGAGTGTTAATCGCATGGCAAGGAAGCTCGGTCTCATCGCGGTCCTGCTCGCCCTGGTGTGTGCCTTCGCGCCCCGTACGGCGTTCGCGCAGATTCAGTCGGGCAGCATTCTCGTCAAGGTCACCGATCAACAAGGCGGCGTCATTCCCGGCGCCACCGTCTCCATCACCAGCCCCGTGTTGCCCGCGCCGCTCACCGGCGTGACCGACAGCTCGGGTGTGTACCGCTTTCCCTCATTGACCGTCGGCAGCTACAGCCTGCGCGTCACGTTGCAGGGATTCAAGACGAGCGTGCGCGACGGCCTGCAGGTCATTCAGGGCCAGACCGTGTCGATCGACGCCGAATTGACCGTCGGCGGCATGACGGAAGAAACCACCGTGAAGGGCGAGCCGCCGGTCGTCGACACCAAGAGCGCGAACGTCAAGGTGAACATCGACAAGGGCCTGCTCGAGAACACGCCGGGCGGGAAGGACATCTGGAGCATCCTCCAGTCGAAAGCGCCGGGCATCGTCTTCGACGCGCCGGACGTCGGCGGCAACCAGGCCGGTCTGCAGCGGGCCTTCACGTCGCGAGGCACGCCGAACGCGCAGAACACGCAGATGCTCAACGGCGTCAACGTGAACGATCCATCGGCGCAGGGCTTCTCGATGAACTACTACGATCCGAGTTCGTTCGAGAACATTCAGGTTTCGTCAGGCGCGCAGGACATCTCGGTCGGCACGGCCGGCGTGTTCATCAACATGGTGACCAAGAGCGGCACCAACCGGTTCAACGGACAGGCGCTCTTCACCTGTCAGGGCGACTGCAAGTTCACGAAAACGCAGGCGCACAACGTGGACGCGACGCTCCTCAAAGCCGGTTTCCGCTCGGACTCCAATTCGGTGGGCTACATCACGAACACCAACTTCCAGGCGGGCGGCCCGATGGTGAAGAACAAGCTGTTCTTCTTTGCGTCGGTCAACTACCAGCCGACCCACGTCAACGTGCCGGGCTTTCCGGCCGTCTCGCCGTTGCTGCCGATTACGCTGTCGACGTCGCCGGGGAAGGACATCCAGGACACGACGGACATCACGACCGGCACCGCCAAGTTCAACTACCAGTTGAACGCGCGCAACCGTTTCGAGGGTTTCATCGAGCGACAGAAGTACGACAAGCCCAATCGCGGCGCGTCGGCGAGCAACACGCCGGACTCGAACTTCAAGGAACTCGACTACGGCAATACGTTCCAGGGCGGATGGAATCTGCTGCTCACGAACCGCATGTTCGTGGACACCAAGGTCAGCTACAACAACATCCATTTCCCGCTCTTCCAGAAGACCGATCTGCAGTCGATTCTCGACAACACGACGGGCATCCGGTACCGAAACTCCGCGACGGATTCACGATTTTATCGCCAGCGCCTGCAGATGAGTTCGAACTGGCAGTACTTCGTGCCGGAGATGTTCGGCGGCCGCCACGAGTTCAAGGGCGGCGTCGACTTCGGCCACACGCCGGCCGCGACCGACAACCTGCGCGTCGACGACGTGAATCTCGTCTACACGAGTTCGAACAACCGCGCTTCGACGGTGCAGCTCTTCAATTCGCCGACGCACACCGTGGCGACCGTGAACTCGCTCGCGTTGTACGCGCAGGACTCCTACTCCTTCCGCAGACTGACCGTCGTCGGCGGCATCCGCTGGGAGCGCGTCGAAGGGTTCCTGCCCGAGCAGACCTCGCCGTCCAGCCGATACTTCCCGGAGGGGCACGTGTTCAACAGCGTGTCGATCGGCGGCGTCTTGCAGAGCTACACGGTCAAGAAGAACTTCTCGGCCGTGCACAATAATCCGCTCTGGTACAACGTCGCGCCGCGCTTCATGGCGACCTACGATCTTCAAGGTAACGGCAAGACCGTGCTCAAGGGATCCTGGGGCCGCTACCTCGACCAGATCAACACCGGCACGCCGCCGAACGCGAACGGCACGATCAGCCAGACCTACAGCTGGAACGACGCGAACGGCGACTTCGTGTTCCAGCCCGGCACGCTCACCTGGAACGGCACGAACTACGTCGGCGGCGAGCTCGGCGCGCTCACGAACACGAACATTCCGAATCCGGCCGCGTTCGACACCTCGCTCAAGCGTCCCAAGCGTCACGAGTTCACGGTGGGCATCGACCGCGAAGTGGTGCCGACCGTGCTGGCGAGCGCGACCTACATCTGGCGCAAAGAAAAGGACGTCCAGACGACGGTCGAGCAGAACTTCGATCAGTGGGACACGCTCTTCACCAAGGTCACCGTCACCGACCCGGGCCGTGACGGCGTGGCCGGCACGAGCGACGATGCGCCGCTGACGGTCTACAACCAGAACGCGGGTGTCACGCTCACGAACAAGGTCATCAACGATGACCGGCTGGCGCAGCGTTACAACGGCCTCGAGTTCACGCTGAATCGCCGCCTTCAGGACAAGTGGGGCGTGCTGCTCGGCTACACCTACTCGCGTACGCAGCAGGACCTTGTGTCGCTGCGCAACCCGAATGACGCGCGCGTCAATGCCGACGGCGAGAGCGGCGGCCGGCGCCACAACTTCAAGGTGGCCGGCTCGTACGAGTTGCCGTACCAGGTCATGCTGGGCGTGAACCTCACCATGCAGTCGGGCCTGCCGATCACGCGCACCTGGAACATCCCGGCCTGCTCGTCCTCAATCCTGACCAACTGTCTCCGGACGGCGCAGACCGTCAATGCGGAGAAGCGCGGCGCCGACACGTTGGACCGTCTGACGCTCCTCGACGCGCGCTTCAGCAGGTACTTCAAGATCGGCACGAACCGTATCGACCTTGGCGTCGATCTCTACAACCTGTTCAACGCCAACACGACGTACAGCGTTCGCACCGGCACCGGCCAGACCGGCGTGCGCGAGGCCGGCCTGGCGGCCAATCCTGTCACGAACATCCCGACCTACCGTTCGCCGACCGGCGTGCTGGGGCCGCGCATTCTGCGGTTCAACATCACGTACTCGTTCTCGCAGAAATAGAGAACACGGGTGCACAGGTGCACGGGTGCACGGGTGCACGGGTGCATGAGCACATGAATGAAAGGACCGGGGGCAATCGCTCCCGGTCTTTTTTTGCGTGCATGAAAGGGCAAAGACTGCGGTCGCATTTTCGTCGGATGCTCACCGTGGGTCTTGCGCTTGCTGTTCTCGCGTGCAGCGGACCGTTCGCCCCATCGCCAACGCTCGATCGAGTCAGCCTCGCGCTCGGCGCCTACGACTTCTTCGTTTCGCAGCCAAATCCGCCGGTCGAGTGCGGTGGGACGGGGCCCCTTTCAAGTGCGGGGCTGTTCGCGCGAGTCAACTTGTCGCACGAGGGGACCGAGTGGGTCGCGCGTTCGGCGGCACCAGCCGACGGCGACCTGGAGGTTCGCTTTCACGACACCGGCGGCGCGATAACCGGCAGTTCGACGATTTCGTTTCTTCCATTGGCGACCACAATGAAAGGCACCGCCCGAGAGCACCGTTACCCGGGAGAGACGCGCACCTTCGTTCCCGACAGCTACCTGGCCACGACCGCGCAGCCTTCATTTGCTCTCTCCGGACTGACTCCCGGCGGCATCGTCATGCAGGGAACAGGTTCGATCCTCGGCGCGTTTTCAATGACCAGCGCGTCGGGATCACAATCGTGCCGGCTCGCAGGCATTTGGGCATTGACGACGGTCGCCCGGTAGACGAGGGCGCCCCGCTGGGCGAGTCGGACATACAATGTCGGCCACATCTTCTTGTTTGGGGGCCGCCTTCAGATGTCTGATCCCAAAGCGTCATCGGTCACGCGCCGAAAATTCATCGCCACAGGCTCGATCGCCGCGGCGGCCTTGATGATCGTGCCGCGCCACGTCCTGGGCCGCGGCCAGACACCGCCGAGCGACCTCGTCAATATCGCCGTCGTCGGCATCAACGGCATGGGCGCGAGCAACGCCCAGGCCGTGATGAGCCAGAACATCGTCGCGATCTGCGACGTGGACGACAACCTCGTCGACGCGCGGCTCGACGCGTGGAAGAAATCGCTGCAACCGCCGCCATCGCGGCCGCCCGCCCGGCAGGGCGGAGGCGGACCGCGCCCGCAGGGACCG
>SCUN01000163.1 GCA_004297655.1 Acidobacteriota bacterium
CCCGAAGCTCCCGCGGTATTCGGGCGCGATGACGACGTAGCCGCGGCTCACGGCTTCGCGGACGTAGGGATAGTAGTACTCGTACACGTGCCCGCGGATATCGGGATGCACCCACACCAGCGCGGGGTGGCCCTTCGCGCCGCGCGGCTTCAGCGGCGTGAAGACGAACGCCGGAATCGGCATGCCGCCCTCGCTGCTCTTGTAGGTGATCTTCTCCATCGTCATGAAGCCCTCGCTGGCCTTCTGCCAGAGGGCGTCGGTGAGCTTCTGCTGCGCGACCTCGCGGTCGCGCGCGGCCTGAATCTGTTCGGGGGTCTGCGGTTGACCGCCGCGGCCGGCGCCGCCGGCGCGCTGGCCCTGCGGCGGCGCGGTTGGCGGTGGATTCTGAACGGCGGTCTGGGCCGAAACGGCGACGGTCAACACGGCGGCAACGATCAACGCACGATGCATGCGTCGAAATTTATCACCAACCGGTGATCCGCCCTGAAAGGGCTTAGAATCGGCCAGCCTGAGCGTCATGCCTCCAGCCGACGGAAATCGTGAACGGCTGCGTCCCTCGCTCGAGGGGCGGAAGTTCTCCCGCTACGAGATCCTGGAACCCATCGGCGCCGGCGGCATGGGCGAGGTCTACAAGGCGCGCGACCTGCAACTCGGCCGATTTGTCGCCGTCAAGACCCTGCGTTCGAGCGACGAGGACTCGCCGGAGCACGCGCGGCGGCTCGCCCGCGAAGCGCGTTTCGCCGCCTCGCTCGATCATCCGTTCATCTGCAAAGTCCACGATCTCGTCGAGCTCGAGACCGGCGAAACGCTCCTCGTGATGGAGTACGTCGAAGGCCGCACGCTGCGCGCGGCGCTCGAAGACGGGCCGCTCAGCCAGGCGCGCGCCATTCGTCTCGCGACCGAAGTCGCCGAGGCGCTGGAATTCGCGCACGCCGCCGGCCTGATGCATCGCGATATGAAGCCGTCGAACGTCATGGTCACGCCGAACGGTCACGTGAAAGTGATGGACTTCGGCATCGCGAAGCCCGACGGCCCGAGCGAAGACTCGACGACGACCACGCTCACCGGCAGCGGCCGTGTGGTCGGCACACCGGCCTACATGTCGCCGGAGCAGGCCAAAGGGCGCGGCGTCGACAAGCGCACGGACATCTACTCCTTTGGCGTGATGTTTTACGAGTGTCTCACCGGCGCGCGCCCGTCCACTGACGGGACGACGCGTTGGCCAGACTCGACAAGCGTCGCGCCGGAGGTGCGGCAACTGGTCGACCAATGCCTCGCGCCGCAGCCGGACGCGCGGCCGGAGAGTTTCTCGGAGATCAGGGCGCGACTGGAACAAGCGGGCGCGGCGCTGGCGTCGAGCACCGGTCTGGCGCCGGCCGGTAGACGCCGCCGCTCGCTCGTCGGCGTCGCCGCGATCGTCCTGGCCGTCATCGCCATCGTGCTGCTCGTGGTCTTCAAGGACCAATGGATGCGGACCGAGACCGCGACGACCGTCGCGGTGCAGAAGCCGGTCGTGACCTGGCCGAGCGCCGAGAACGGCGGCCGGATTTCTCCGGACGGCTCGACGGTGGCGTTCGTGTCCGACCGGGACGGCCACCGGCTGTGGGTACGCTCGGTGTCGGGAACGGAGCCGAAGCCGATCACGCCCGCGCGCGAAGACCTCCGGACGCCGGTCTGGTCCCCGGACGGACGGCAGATCGCCTACCTCTTCAAGAACAGCGGCGGCGCGTGGCTCGAGATCATCTCGGTGTGGGGCGAATCGGCGGGGCCGGCCCGGGCGATCGACGCGTCGTGGGACAACGTCCTGCTCGTCAAGTGGATCGGGTCGCACCTCTACCTGCTGCGGCCGCAGGGCAATGCCGACGCGCTGTGGCGCATCGATCAGACAGACAACTCGCTCGCTCGCGTCACGCGGCCCGGCGCGAGCCTGCTGGTCACCCGCGAATCCGACGTCGCGAACCTCGACATCTCGCTCGACGAGACGACGCTGGTCTTCGCCTCGCCGAATCCGCCGGGGGACGACCTGGTCACCGCCGCGCTCGACGAGGGCACGCCGGCGCCGTTGTTCAAGAACAGCAACGGCATCCGCGCGGTGAG
>SCUN01000164.1 GCA_004297655.1 Acidobacteriota bacterium
TCTACTTCCTCGTGGTGCTGATGGGCGCGATCGGCGAGCCGGGCGGCGTGAACATGCACGTCCACAACAAGTTCGTGCCCAAGCACTACAACCCGCCCCCGCCGCCGGAGTACTGGAACGAACTGCTCTTCCCGAGGGAGTTTCCGCTCGCGTTCCACGAGATGAGCTACCTGCTGCCCCATTTCCTCAAGGAAGGCCGCGGCAAGCTCGACACGTACTTCACGCGCGTCTACAACCCGCTCTGGACCAACCCGGACGGATTCACGTGGATGGAAGTGCTCCAGGATGAATCGAAGATCGGGTGTCACATCGCGCTGACGCCGTTCTGGAGCGAGACGGCGTGGTTTGCCGACTACGTGCTGCCGATGGGCCTCGGCACCGAGCGTCACGACACGATGAGCCAGGAAACGCACGCGGGCCGCTGGCTCGGCTTCCGCCAGCCGGTCCGGCGCGTGGCGATGGGCAAGCGCGGCGAGCACGTCGAGACGACCAAGGACGCGAACCCGGGCGAAGTCTGGGAAGAAAGCGAATTCTGGATCGCGCTGTCGTGGAAGATCGACCCCGACGGCTCGCTCGGCATCCGGAAGTTCTTCGAGTCGCCGTACCGTCCCGGCCAGATGATCACGATGGACGAGTACTACGGCTGGATGTTCGACAACTCCGTCCCGGGCCTGCCGGAAGCCGCGAAAGCCGAGGGCCTCACGCCGCTCGAGTACATGCGCAAGTACGGCGCGTTCAAGGTGGACGACGTGGCGTACAGCAAGGCGCACGAACAGCCGCTTGCCGGCGGCGTCGAAGTGAACGGCGTCGAACGCGCCGGGTTCAACACGCCGTCGAAGATGCTGGAGTTCTTCTCGCCGACGCTGGCCAACTGGGGCTGGCCGGAACACGCGATCCCCAGATACGTGCCGGGGCACGTCTACTGGCGCAATCTCGACCGCGGCGCCAACGAATTCGACCTCCTGCCAAACTTCCGGCTGCCCACGCTGATCCACACGCGCTCGCCGGTGAAGTGGCTGTACGAGATCTCACACTCGAATCCACTCTGGATCGCCACGCCCGACGCCGTGAAGCTCGGCGTCGAGATGGGCGATCTCGTGAAGGTCAAGACTCGCATCGGCCACTTCGTCACGCGCGCCTGGGTCACCGAAGGCCTGCGCCCGGGCGTCGTCGCGATGTCGCATCACCTCGGACGCTGGCGCCTGCACGAGGACATGGGCCAGCGCTCGGCCTCCGCGCTCGTTCGCATCTCGCGGAGCGGCGACGGCAAGTACGAGATGAAGCAAGTGCACGGCGCGAAGCCGTTCGAGAGCGACGATGCCGACAGCGGCCGGGTCTGGTGGAGCGAAGTCGGCGTGCACCAGAACCTGACCTTCCCGGTGCAGCCCGATCCGGTCAGCGGCATGCACTGCTGGCACCAGAAGGTCACCGTCGAGAAGGCCGGCCCGGATGATTCCTACGGCGACGTGATGGTCGACACCGCCGAGTCGCACAAGGCGTATCTTGAGTGGATGGCAAACACCCGTCCGGCGCCGGGCCCCGACGGCACCCGCCGGCCGATGTGGTTCGACCGGCCGCTGAAACCGGTTGCCGCCGCCTACAAGCTGAAATGAGATCGAACCGCCAACTGCTCATCGCCGTCACGACGACCGCCGTGCTGCAGGCCGTGTTGTGGCTGCTCGCGTCGCAAGGGCGCCTCGCCTCCGGGTTCGCCATCGCGGCGACGCTCGCGACCGCGTGGGGGCTCATCGCGATGCTCGTCTTCGCTGCCTCGCGCCACGTCGAGCGGCTGTCCGGGCAATTGCAGGAGCGGCAGTCGCAGCACCAGGCCACGCTCGATCAGGTCGAGCAGCTCGAGGCGCTGAACGAAATGCTCGTCACGCTGGGACGGACGAAGGACGCGGGCCTCGCGTTTCAGGGCCTGGCCCGGCGGATCGGCCGTCTCCTGCGCTGCGACCGCCTCGGTCTCGCGGTCATGCACGCGAACGGCCACGACGTCGAGACCTACATCTCGCGCGTGACCGAACCCGAGCGCCGGCGGCGTCCGCGCGTCGAGCAGGCGTACCGGCTCGAGCGCAGCCTCTTCGGCCAGGTGATCCGCAGCAGCGAGCCGTTTCTCGTGGAGGACCTCGCCTCGCAAGCCGGCGACTTCGTCGATGCGCAAGCGCTCGTTTCTCAGGGATTCCAGTCCGCCATCGTCGTGCCGCTCATGTCGCGAAACCGGGCGATCGGCACGCTGATGGCGATCTCCCGATCCCGCGGGACGTTCACCGCTGCGCACAGCCATGCGCTGCAGCCGATGGCGGAAGTGCTCGCGTTCGCGTTCGTCGCCCAACAGCAGCACACCGCGCTGCAGCACTATCGTGCGATGGAGACGCTCGCCGAGGTCAGCTTGTCGGTCTCGACGGACATCAACAGCGCCCTCCAGGCGATCATCGGGCAGTGCGGCGTCATCGGCACGCTGACGCCGGCGGTCGCCTCCGACGTGGACGTGATCATCGGCCAGGCCGATCGCATCAAGACACTGCTCGAGCGCGTCAAGACCACGGCGCAGGAGCGCCTGCGCGACGCCGCCGCGCCGATTCACTCGGGCGCGATTCCGGAAAGCCCGGAAGAAATCGCGAGCGAGGAGACGCTGTAGGCGGCGGGCTTCAGCCCGCCGCGCGCCCGCAGGGCTGAAGCCCTGCGGCTACTGCAGTGTTTTGAGGAACTGCCAGAGCAGCACAAGACTGACGAAGGCCGTCGCCGCGGCAAGCAAGCCGTCTCTGCGGACGACGGCGTCGCCGAACGACGCGAGAATGCGCGCGGCCGGAATGCACATCAGCAAGACCAGTCCCGTCGTGAGCGCAAAGCCGGCGCCGGGAGAACCCATCGCCATAAGAAGCAGCCCCGCGATCAGCGCGGTCGCGCTCAACGCGACGCCGGCGAGTAAGATCCCGCCGAGCAATCGTTCGAGCCGATTCAGGTCTCTCGCGCTCATCGCTTTCCTACTCCGCTGAAGTACAACGCGGCGACCGAAAGCAGCAGCGCCACCATCACGAGCTTATGGGTCTTCGGGTGGAACCGATGTTGCGCCCACACGCCGACCTGCGTGCCGCCGAGGACACCGAGCACGGCCGCCGCCGCAAGCTCCGGAATGATTTCGCCGTGGCGAAAGCGATCGGTCGCGACGACGAAGGCTGTGGCGCCGAGCATCAGCGAGCTGGTCGCCGCGGCCGCGCGGATCGGGACCCCGCACCACGCGTTCAGCGCGGGCACCTTCAGGATGCCGCCGCCGATGCCGAAGTTCGAGACCACGCCGGCCAGAAACGACATGACAAACGCCACCGGCGCCCGCTTCAGGCGGTACGCGACTTCGCCGCCGGTCTCCTTGTCGAAGTAACGGCCGCCGAGCTGACCGATCTCCGCGGTCGGGTCGAGGACATTTCGTTTGCTGATCCGCGACAGCATGATCATCGCGATGGCGACGAGCGTCCATGCGAAGGCGATGCGAACCGTGTGGCTGTCGGTCTTGCCGAAGAGCCAGAGGCCGATCACGCCGCCCGAAGTGGTGAACACTTCGAGCACCATCCCCAGGCGGAGGTTGACGAGCTGCATCCGGCCTTTTGCCGCCGACGCCGCGCTCGAGGTCGCGATGATCGTGATCAGGCTGATGCCGCTCGACTGATTGAACGTCAGGCCGAGGGCGATGTTGAGGAACGGAATGAGGATGACGCCGCCGCCGATGCCGAGGAGCGCGCCGAGGCCGCCGGCAAAAGCGCCAACGGCGAAGGTCAGCAGTTCCGATCCGAAATTCATCGACGGTACTTCCACAACGCCGGGGTAGCCGCGACGATTGCGCCCGTGGCGATGAGACAGCCGATGCCGCCGGTCACGACCGAGAAGGGCGCGCCGCGCCAGTTCGCCACGAGGCCCGCTTCGAGTTCGCCGAGCTGCGGTCCGCCCATGAAGAACACCATATTGATGCCGGTCATGCGTCCGCGCAACGCATCCGGCGTCTCGAGTTGTCGGATCAGATTGCGAATCACCATGCTGACGGCGTCCGCCAGCCCCGACGCCGCCAGACACGCGAACGTCAGCCAGAACGAGCGCGACACGCCGAAGACGACGGTCGACAGGCCGTAGATCGCGACGGCCCACACCAGCAGCGGCCCGCGGCGATCGATGACCTCCTGCAGACGGATCATCGCGATGCTGCCCACGACCGCGCCCACGGCCGGCGCCGCGACCAGCCACCCGTAACCCGTCGCGCCGACGTGCAGGATGTCCTGCGCGAAGATCGGCAGGAGCGCCGTCGCCGACGAAAAGAACGTCGCGAAGAAGTCCAGCAACATCGACGACCGGATCATCGGCGACGAGAACACGAAACGCAATCCTTCGCGCGCGGCCTTGAGCGAGATGTCGTCGGCCCGGCCGGGCGCGCGCTCGGTCGCCGGCACGTCGCGCATCATCCGCAGCGACACCGCGATGAAGCCGAACGACACCGCGTTCGCCACATAGGCCCAGCCCAGGTCCGTTGACGCGATCAGCAGTCCCGCCAGCGCCGGCCCGCCGACCGCGGCCGCCTGGATCATCGCCGTGTTCAGACTCACGGCATTCGCCAGCCGCTCGCGCGGCACGAGCATCGGCACGAGCGAATGGCGCGCCGGGCCGTCGAAGGCGCTCGCCGCCGATCCCAGCGCCGCCATCACGTACACCGGCCACACCACGCTGACCTTCGCAAACGCCATCACCGCGAGCGCCAGCGCGACGACGCCGCCGCCGATCGACGTCGCGAGCATCAACTTCCGGCGATCCACCGCATCGGCCACGACGCCGCTGACGAGCGACAGCGTCATGATCGGCACGACTCGAACCAGTCCGACGATGCCGAGCGCGAGCGCCTTCTGGCCGGGCGGCACGAGGATGGACACGTGCCACAGCAGCGCCGCCTGCTGCATGAACGATCCGGTGAAGGACGCCAGCAGACCCAGCCACAACAAACGGAAGTTGCGATATTGCAGAGCGGGCGTGTGCCGCTCGACCCAGCTCAACCGGCGGCCCCCTTCGCATGGGGTTTCAACACCGCGTACAACGCGCTCATGATCGGCGTCGGCACGCCCACGGCAGCGCCGCGCCGCACGACGCTCCCCTGCAATGCTTCGACTTCGATCTTCTTGCCCTGCGACAAGTCAATCAGCAACGACGACCTCATCGTCTTCGGCACGCCGGCGGTGTAGCTCGTGATGCGATTGCGCACGCCGGGTTCGATCTTCACGCCCGAGGCGCGCGCGACGCGTTCGACTTCGTCGACGGCCGACAGGAACATCTCGCGGATGAACTCGTCGCCCCAGACCGGGCCGATCGGCAAGCGCGACGCGCCGGTGAACGCCGCCATCGGCGCGAGGTAGATGAACTTCTCCCAGACGCGCGTCTGAAGATCGGTCACGGCCTCGGTCTGGATGTCGGCGGCTTCAAAGACGGGCTTGAGCGCGGCCACGCGCGGGGAGAGCTCCGAGCGGGCGTCGAAGTACTCGCCGTAAACGATGCGCCGATGGGTACCCGTGTGGCGAATGACGCCGGGCGCCTCGATGCCGGCGGCGATGTAGGTCGCGCCCCCGATGACGCGCTCTTTGCCGAATGCGGCAGCCAGCTCATCGGCGCTGTCGACGCCGTTTTGCAGCGTCAGGATCGACGTCTTCGGTCCAAGAAGCGGCTTGAGTGTCGGAAAGGTCTCGGCGTTCGAGTAGGTCTTGATCGCGAGGATGACGAGATCGACCGGGCCGATCTTCGCCGGATCGCTTTCGACCTGGCACTTCACCGTGAACTCGCCGACCGAATCCGGCGCGCTCAGAATCTTCAGGCCGTTCGCGACGATCGCGTCGCGGTGCGCCCCGCGCGCGACAAATGCGACGTCATGCCCCGCCTTCGCCAACATCGCGCCGTAGAACCCGCCGACGGCGCCCGCACCAACGACCGCGAATTTCATGCGCAGCTATTGTACTTTTCTCGTAGCCGCAGGGCTTCAGCCCTGCGGTCGCCCGGCGGGCTGAAGCCCGCCGGCTACGTTTGGGTTCTAGCGCAGCGCCAGCTCTCCGTGCTGCAGGTCGAAGGTGACCTTGTACTTGCTCAGGAAGCCGTGACCGACGATGCCGCCGATGTCGATGCCGAGGAGGAAACTCGGCGCGTCGAGGTTCAGCACCGCCACCGACGCCTTCTTCGCTTCCACGCCAAGACCGAACGCCACATCGACGTACGGCAGGATCGTCGCGGAGCGATCGCGCCCGGCCGTGCCGTACACGTTGATCGGAATCCTGCGGACAGCGGGATCCATGTTGAGGCTGTCGGCGAGACGGCCGCTCACGACGAGCCCGAGTTCGCCGCCGGTGTCGATGATGAACGTCGCCGGCACCGCGCCATTCACGGTGCCGCGCACCATCGCCAGGCGCTGCATCCGAAGCGGCAGCCGGATCCCGGCGTCTTCCTTGGGAATCTGGCGCGCCAACGTCATCACGCGCGTCGAGTAGTCGATGCTCACCGACATGCCGAGCGCCAGCGGCGCGAACCCCTGCGTCTCGGTGATCGGCACGTTCGTGAGCGACGGCGACTTGATGAAGCAAGTGACGTTGCGCGCCTTGAGCGGACCGATCTCGAGTCGGTCGATGCGGCCCATCTGCAGATCGCGGAAGCCGACACCCCGCTCGCCAATCCCCGCCGTGGGCACGACTGACAGCGCGTCCACCCGCGCCGCCCGCGCCACATCCGGCGTGAGCGACGTATGCTCCGCGCCGGTGTCGACGACGACGTCGATCGGCTGGCCGCCGTTGATGCGGGCCGAGACGAGGACCTTGTCGTTGACGACCTTGAAGGGAATCGTGAACGTCTCGCCCGGGCTTTCGATCTCGAACGGCTTCATCTTGCCGAAGCCGCGCAGCAGCGCCGCCTGCGCCGTGGCCCATCGCGCGGAGTTGTTCTGCTTCTTGTCGGGCATCACCTCGCGGTACTGATCGAGCGCCGCGGCGGCTTCCGGGAAGCGGCGCAACTGCTCGAGGATCTCCGACATGGAATAGAGATAGGCCTCTTCGCGCGGGTCCACGCTCACCGCGGCTTCGACGTCCGCCAGCCCTTCGGCGAGCCGACCGCGCGCCGCCAGCGCGCGGCCGCGGCCGTGACGCGCCCGCGAATCCGCCGGATCGATGGCGATGGCCTTGTCGTACGCCGCCTCGGCCTCGGTGAAACGTCCCGCGGCCCACAGCGCATCGCCGAGCACGGCGATCGCGCGCGGATTTCGCGGCGCGCTCTCGACGAGCGACGCCGCCTCGTCCACGGCCGCCCCAAACCCGGCCATGCGCAAAATGCCCTTCACTTCGCCGGCGCCGGCGCGCACGCGCTGGTACTCGTCGGTCGACGCGAGCCGCGCGCGCTGGTACGCGACGATCGCCTCAGGGTACCGGCCCTTCGTCAGCATGTCGTCGCCGAACTCGATGCCGTCGGCGGGACTCATGGGCGGCACTTTCGGCCGCGGCGCGCCCTGCTGGGCGGAGAGAGAGATGGCGACGCTGGACGCCAGGACGATCGAGAGAACAATTCTCACTGCTCAGTACCTCACTCGGGTCAATGTCTTTGTCGCCGGCACGTAGAAGAACAGGTTGTCGTACTCGTTGTCGCCGATCGTGATGTCCGGCCCGCCGAGCGCCTTGATGATCATCGGCACGGTGTTCGAGTGACCGACGACGAAGACGGTGTCGTCGGCGCGGGACCGGATCTTATCGATGAGCGACGTCATCTGGGCGTTGGTCACGACTTCGGGCGCGACCTTGATCTTTGCCGCCAGCGGCGCGGCCGTGTCGATCGTGCGGTGAAACTCGGTCGTGAAGATCGCCGCGATGTTGGCGTCGAGGAGCATCGCCGCGAGCTTCTCCGCGCGCGCCTTGCCCGCCGCCGACAACAACGGATCGCTCGGGCCCATGGTCGCCGCGCCGTCCGCGCGTTCGGCGTGGCGCGTGAGGATCACCATGCGCTGGGCGAACGAGATCGACGGGACGAGGGTCATGGCGACGAAGAGCGCTCCTGTGAGACGACGGGTCATCATTTTCCGGTCCTGCCTGCCTTTGCCGCGGCGAAGAGCGCGCCGCCGATGGCCAGCGCGATCACGCCGGACCGGAGCTGCACGGCGCTGGCGCCGGCGAGAATCGCCACGCACACCGCCAGCGCGACCACAGGCACAATGGGGCCGCCCGGAATCGTAAACCCTGCGGGGCCCTTTCGGCGAAGAGAGAGTACGGCGGCGGCCGTGCCGACGTACACCACCAGCCTGGCGACGGCGGACACGGTGGCCATCGACGCAAACGAGCCGGAGAGGGCCAGAACCAGCGTCAGCAGCGACGTCACGATGATGGCGACGACCGGCGTCCGGTAAGTCGGGTGCAGCCTGGCGAAGATCGGCGGCAGATCGCCCTGCTCGGCCAGGCCGTAGAGGTTCCTGGAACCCGACAGCGCCGAGCCCATGTTCTGCCCCGTCGTCGAGACCGTCGCGCCGACGGTCATGAGGAGCGCGCCGGACGCGCCGATGAAGAGCATCGCGGCGTCGGCGAGCGGCGTGCGCGAGGCGGCGAGGTTGGGCAGCGTGCCCACCGCGACCACCTGCGCGAGCGTCATGACGAGCCCCGCGATCAGGATCGTCATGATCATCGCGAACGGCACGGCGCGTTTCGGATCGCGCGTTTCGCCGGCCGGCACCGGCACGACTTCATATCCGCCGTACGCGAAGATCAGATAGAGCGTCGGCGCGGAGAGCGCATGCGACATCAGGGCTTCCGCCGGTCTCAGTGATCCCCACGCAACATGAGGTAGTCCCAACAAGATGAAGAGCGTCAGCGGCACGAGCTTGCCGATCGTGAGCGCGTTGACGACCCACGCGCTCTGCTTGATGCCGCGGACGTTGATCGCCATCAGCACGAGGATGAGCGTCGTGATGAGCGCCGTGCGGTCGGCGCCCGCGCGGAGCGCCGGCCAGTAGTAGCCCAGTGAATCCGCGAGGCCGTTCACGACCGACGCCCAGCTGGTGGTGCGAACGACCCACAGCATCCACCCAACTTCGAAGCCGGCGAACCGGCCGAACGCGGAGTGCACGTAGAGCGCGGCGCCGCCGGTACCGTCGAACCGGGATCCGGCCTCCGCAAAGCACAGCGCCACGCACATCGCGAGCAGGCCGACCGACGCCACGGCGCCGATGCTCCAGTTGCCAAGCTGCGCGGCCACCAGCGCCGGCATGAGAAACACCGCGCCGCCCAGGACCTGGTTGACGCCGAGCGCGGTCAGGTCCCACTTCGTCAGCTCACGTTTGAGCATGGAACGGTGGTTGTATCATGCTTCGCATCAAGCCCCGCCCTCCGCTTCCGTCAACGGCGTATACGCTCCCCGCGCGGTACTACACGGACCCCGGCCTCTTTTCTCGCGAGCAGGACGTGTTCTTTCGCCGGATGTGGACCTGTGTCGGCCGGCTCGAAGAATTGAGAACTGCGGGATCGTTTA
>SCUN01000165.1 GCA_004297655.1 Acidobacteriota bacterium
CCATGTGGTACAATTGTAGTTTCTATAGGGGGCGGCTAGCTCAGCTGGGAGAGCGCTACGTTCGCATCGTAGAGGTCGCGAGTTCGAGCCTCGCGCCGTCCACCAAACTTCCCCAACCCAACCGCAATCAGACCTGTTTGCCGGTCTCGAGTTTGCGCTGCAGTTCTTCCAACAATCCGTGCAAGGCATTCACCGCGATCGACTGCGCCAGCGTCACCCGGCGGTAGCCGGCCAGATCCAGGGCATCCACGGTAGTGGTGCTCGGCAGTCCCGCGACGGCGGGCGCGAGCTTCTCGACCTCGGCAGACGCGGCGATCACGCCATTCCACGCGTTCTTCAGGGCCAGCACGGCATTCTCTTCGCTCATAGGGCCATCTTACAGGCGCCGAGGTCTAACAGATAAGATGCGAGTTCCGATGAAGTGCCTTATTGCCGCCCTGGCCGCCACCGTCAGCGTCACGCTCGTCGCCTCGCCGCAGGCGCCGCCGCCGGCGGCCAACCTCGCGCAGGCGATCCAGGCGCACTACGCGGCGGTCCGGGACTTCACCGCCGACTTCACGCACGCCTACAAGGGCGGCCTGCTGCCGCAGACGACCGTCGAATACGGGAAGGTGCGGATCAAGAAGCCGGGCCGCATGCGTTGGACGTACACCCGGCCGGAGTTCAAGGAAATCGTCGCCGACGGCCGGCTGCTCTACACGTACATCAAGGCCGATCGCGTCTGCTACGTGAGCGACCTTCCGACCGGTGATCAAGCGCCCACGGCGCTCCAGTTCCTCACGGGCAAGGGCGACCTTGTGCGGGACTTCACGGCCGCCCTGGCCCCAAACCAGTCGGCCAGCGAGTGGCGGCTGCAGTTGACGCCGATCACCCGACAGGCCGACTACGTCAGACTGACGATCGGCGTCGACCCTAAGTCATTGCGGATGATCACTTTAGAGTCGATCGACGCCGACGAGGGGAAATCGGCGTTCACCTTCGCCAATTTGCGGGAGAATGTCTCGGTTCCCGACAAGGAGTTTCTCTTCGCTCCTCCGAAAGGCGTCGATGTCATTCGCTGAGTTCTTCAGAGGTAGCCGCAGGGCTTCAGCCCTGCGGGCGCGCGGCGGGCTCAAGCCCGCCGCCTACGTCTTGCTGCTTGCGCTCTCAGGCTGCGTCACGACGGGCGGCATCCGGCAGGCCCAGCAGGCCGAAGACATCCGGGACTACGACCTGGCCGTCGCGCGCTACACGAAGATCCTGCGGACCAAACCCGGCGACCGCGATGCGCTGGCCGGCCTCGACCGGTCGAAGCTGCGCGCGGCCGAAGCGCATCTTCTTCGCGGACGACGCCTCGAGGCCACCGGCAAGTTCGACGAGGCGGTCATGGAGTTGCAGCTGGCGTCGGAACTGAACCCGACGAGCGGCGACATCGCCCGCGAGTTGCGCGCGACGCGTCTCGCGCTCCGCAATCGCCTGGCCGTCGAAGAGAACGGCCAGACTTCGCTCGACGCCCTGCTCGCGCGGACGCGCGCGACGGTGCCCGCCAGCATGAACGTGCCCGAGACGCGTCTGCCCGCGTCGATCCGCCTCGGCCGCCAGGCGTCGGTGCGCCAGGCCTATCAGCTCATCGCGGAACTCGCGCAACTCAACATCATGTTCGACGCGGCGCTGCCCGACGCGCCCGCCCAGATCGATCTGAAGAACCTCACCGTCAAGGAAGCCCTCGACGCGCTCGCCCGCAGCACGCAGTCGTTCTACAAAGTCACGGCGCCGGGCACGATCACGGTGGCGCCCGACACGCCGGGCAAGCGCCGCGAATACGCCGAGGAGATGATCCAGACGTTCTACATCGGCAACGCGGACCCCAAAGAGACGATGGAAATGCTGCGCGTCGTCGCCGACACCCGCGCGGTCTCGCTCGCGTCGAACTCGAGTTCGATCGTCGTTCGAGACACGCCCGAGCGCCTCCACGCGGTGCAGCAGCTGCTCGCGGCGGTGGACAAAGCCCGGCCCGAAGTCGTGATCGACGTCGAGATCATGGAAGTCGATCGCAACCGCCTTCGTGAATACGGGCTGCAGATCGCCTCGGCCGGATCGCCGGGTGTCGATGGCGCCGTTGACGCGAATTCCGACGGTCTGACCCTGAGAACGCTCCGCAACCTCTCGCAGTCCGACGCGCTCATCAGCGGACTG
>SCUN01000166.1 GCA_004297655.1 Acidobacteriota bacterium
CCGCGCCGCTCGTGTCGGCGCTCTTCGCGGCCGCGACCGCCGCCGTGCTTGTGATGGACCTCGAGCGGCCGGAGCGTTTCTTGTTCATTCTCACGCGCCCGAACTGGAATTCGTGGATGGCGCGCGGCGCGTTCCTGCTCACCGCGCACGGCGCGCTCGCCGGTCTGTGGCTCCTCTCCGGTCTCGCCGGCTGGCACTCGCTCATCACGCTCTTCGCGATCCTCACGCTGCCGGTGGCGCTGGCGACGACGGCGTACACGGGGTTCTTGTTTGCCCAGGGCCTCGCGCGCGACCTGTGGCAGGGGACGCACGGCACGATGGATCTCGTCGCGCAGGCGATGGTCGAAGGCGCGGCGGCGTTGCTCATCGCGTCGCTCTTCGCCGGCCACTCACCCGACGCGATCCGCTTCCTCGCGTGGACGCTCGGCATCGCGACGGCCGTGCACTTCCTGATCCTCGTCTTCGAGCATCTCTTCACGCCCAGCGCCACGCTCAACCACGAGCTCGCGGTGCGCGCCATCGTGAATGGCGCCTACCGCAAGCTCTTCTGGTACGGCGCGCTCGGCCTTGGCGGCGTGGCGCCGCTCGTGCTCATCGCGTTCACCGGCTCGCTGGGTTTCCCGCCCGCCGCGCTCGCGCTCACGGCGCTCGTCGCGCTCGCCGGCGGACTCGCGTGGGAATACATCTGGGTTGAAGCGGGCCAATCGGTGCCCAACTCATGAGTACTTTCAGGAAGCACCCGGATCCGTCGACGTGGGAGGAGTTCGTTGATTTCGAATCGACCTCCTGGCCGAAGAAGGATCGGAAGAAGTACTGGATCATCCCGTCGATCTGCTTCAACTGCGAATCGGCGTGCGGGATCATCGCGTACGTCAACAAGGACACGCTCGAGATCCGCAAGATCGAGGGCAACCCCGTCCATCCCGGCAGCCGCGGCCGCACCTGCGCCAAGGGCGTCGTCACGCCCAACCAGCTCGAGGACCCGGATCGCATCCTCTATCCGTTGCGGCGCAAGGGCGCGCGCGGCAGCGGCGAGTGGGAGCGCGTGCAGTGGGACGAGGTGCTCGAGGACATCGGCGGGCGGATCCGGAAGGCGATCCTCGAAGGCCGCAAGAAGGAAGTGATGTATCACGTGGGCCGGCCGGGCGAGGACGGCTACGTGAATCGCGTCCTGCAGGCGTGGGGCGTCGATGGCCACAACAGCCACACCAACGTCTGCTCGTCGAGCGCGCGGCTGGGACACTTCCTGTGGACCGGCGCCGATCGTCCGTCGCCGGACCACGCGAACGCGAAGACGATCCTGCTGCTGTCGTCGCATCTCGAGTCGGGTCATTACTTCAACCCGCATGCGCAGCGGATCATCGAGGGCAAGTCGAAGGGCGCG
>SCUN01000167.1 GCA_004297655.1 Acidobacteriota bacterium
GGGCGAAGTCGGCATCGCGGCCTCCCGGATTCCGTTTCTCACCGGCATCATCTTCACGCTGGCGGCCGCCGCGGCGGCCGTCGGCAATCAATTCACCGGGCGTCTGCTGGGGACGACGCCAGTCAGGATCGTCGTGACCGTGTGCGCGATGATCGCGGCCGGCGGCGCCCTCGTGTTTGCGTTCGGTCCGAGCGTGCCCGTGATGCTCGTGGCCTCGATGATCTTCGGCGCGGCCATGGGCGTCGCCACGACGGCGGTCTACACGGACGTCGGTCAGCGCGTGGAACCGGCCGCGCGCGCGGCGGCGTTCGGCTATTTGCAGACCGCGTATCTCCTCGGTCTGGCGGTGAGTCCCGTGATTGCCGGCTTCATCGGCGCGCGCAGCATGCGCGCGGTGTTTGTGGCCGACGCCGTCGGGCTCGCAAGCGTGGCGTGGATCCTCCGCGGGAAAATGCCGGCGCGGGTGGCCCAGTGATGCGCGCCTCGATCGAACGGGTGACCGGCGGCGCGGGTGACGACGCGGCGCTTGCGCGCGCGGCGTCGCTCATTCGCCGGGGCGAGCTTGTGGCGTTTCCGACAGAAACCGTCTACGGGCTCGGCGCGAACGCGCTCGACGAATCGGCGGTGGAGAAGATCTTCGCCGCGAAGGGCCGGCCGTTCGCCGATCCGCTGATCGTCCATCTTGCGTCAGCAGACGACGTCGCGAGCGTGACGGCATCGATTCCGCCCGGCTGCCGGGAGCTGATGCGCGCGTTCTGGCCGGGACCGCTCACGCTGATCATGCCGAGAGGCGCCGCGGTGCCGCGTCGTGTGACCGCTGGACGGGACACCGTCGCCGTGCGGGTGCCCGCGCATCCGGTCGCGCAGGCGTTGCTCGCGCGGGCGGGCGTGCCCATCGCCGCGCCGAGCGCGAATCGCTTCTCACGGCCCAGTCCGACGACGGCGGCGCATGTCGCCGATGACCTGGGCGAGGCCCTCGATCTGATTCTCGACGGCGGCCCCACGCGGCACGGCGTCGAATCCACGGTGCTCGACCTCACGAGCGATCCGCCGGTCGTGCTGCGGCCCGGCGCGGTGACGCTGGAGGCGCTGAGGGAATTCGTGCCGGGCGTGGCCGTGACGGCCGAGTTCGAGACCACTCGGCCCTACGCAGCGGAAAAGTCGCCCGGGACGTCGATGAAGCACTACTCGCCTAATGCGGAAGTGCGGTTGTGGACGGGAGAGGCCGGCGAGGCGCGCGCGGCCATGCGGCACGATGCCGGGCAGGCCATTGCCGCCGGGCGGCGAGTCGGCGCGCTGATCGTCGATGAAGATGCGCCGGCGTTCGACGGTCTCGATGTGACGCTGTGGCGGCTCGGCTCCGAGCGCGCACTGGACGTCGTTGCCGCCAGGTTGTACGACGGCCTGCGCGCGCTCGATCGCGCGCGCGTCGATGTGATTCTCGCGCGCGATCCGGGCCGAACGGGACTGGCGCTGACGATCCGCGACCGGTTGTTCCGCGCGGCCGAAGGCCGCGTGCTAGACTCGCGCCGCTGAACCTCGGATGGACCGGAAGAGGAGATGACGCCCCGATCACTCACTCCGACATTGGAGCGCGCCGCGCTCGTCGGCCTGGTGACGCGGGCGTCCAGCAATACCGATCCTGACCTTGTGCTCGAAGAACTCGCGGGGCTCGCCAACGCGGCGGGCGCCGCCGTCGTGCTGCGCGCCATCCAGGAGCGTCCCACTCCCGATCCCGCGACGCTGATCGGACCGGGCAAAGCCGAGCAACTCGCGAAGGCCTGCGACGAAACCGGCGCGGCGCTCGTCATCGTCGACAACGACCTCAGCCCCGCGCAGAGCCGGAACCTGGAGAAGATCCTCGGCCGTCGCGTGATCGATCGCACGCAGTTGATCCTCGACATCTTTGCCCGGCGCGCGCGATCGCGCGACGGCAAGCTGCAGGTCGAACTCGCCCAGCTGCAGTACCTGATGCCGCGCCTGGTGGGTTCGAGCGAGGCGCTCTCGCGGCTCGGCGGCGGCATCGGCACCCGCGGCCCCGGTGAAACGAAACTCGAAACGGATCGCCGCCGCATCCGGCACCGCATCGCCGGGCTCAAGCGTGAGATCGCGGAAGTCAGCCGTCGCCGAGGCCATCTCCGGGCGCGGCGGGCGCGGCGGGACGTGCCGACGGTCGCGCTGGTCGGCTACACGAACGCGGGCAAGACCACGCTGTTCAATGCGCTCACCGGCGGCACGGCGGTCGCTTCGGACGCGCTCTTCGTGACGCTCGATCCGCTGGTGCGGAAGGTGAAACTGCCTGACTCGCGACAAATCCTGCTGTCCGATACCGTCGGTTTCATCGATCGTCTGCCGCATCAACTCGTGGCCGCCTTCCACGCGACGCTTGAAGAAGTGGCGTCGGCGAATCTGTTGCTGCATGTGGCTGACGCCGCGGCGCCGGATCGGGAGCGCAGAGATACGGCCGTGCGTTCGGTCCTCGCTGAAGTCGGGGCGGGCGAAGTGCCGACACTGGTCGTGTTCAACAAGTCCGATCTGTTG
>SCUN01000168.1 GCA_004297655.1 Acidobacteriota bacterium
CGTTGCGGGCCCAGCGTGGATTCGACTCGTTGGCGGCGGTGCGCAGCAAAACGCGGCGGGCTCCTGTCGCGCCATCGACAATTGTGATGTCGCCGCCTTCAGCGACCAGGGCGCGCTTGCGGTCGCGATCCCATCGGCCGGTGACCGGCGTCGTGATCGCGCGCGTCTGCTCGTCGGTCAGTTTCGTCAGCCCGGAGCCATCCGCCTTCACGGAGTAGGTCGACGCGGTGGTCTCGTCGAACTTCTGCCAGGAGAAATAGACCGTCGATCCGTCGCGCGACCAGCGAACGGCCGACGGCGGATTGCCCACGAGTTTCGGTCCGCGCATGATGCCGTCCACCGAGAGCATCGGCGTGCCCGGCGGCACCGGCGCGACCTTGCGCTGGGCCGCGAGCGAGGCGGGCGCCTGCGGGGCCGGCGCGGCGAGGATGAGGGTGCCGGCGAGGGCACAAATTCCGAGTACGGCAAGAAGTCGGCGCATGGTTTGCACTCTCTAGGGTTGTCCGGTCACGCCGTCTATGAGTCAGGAATGAGGCGCGCGACCGGCTTCCGTGTTGCGGGACGAACTTGTCCCGAAAACGGGACGTAGTATAGCAACGTGGAGACGATCGAGATGTCGCAGGCAACGCTTCGCAAAGCCACTTTTGTTCTGCTGACGGCCGCCCTCGCCGTGGGTCCGTTCAGCACATCCGAGATCCTGGCGCAGGCCCCGGCAGCGTCCGGGTCCGGTCAGTCGGCCACGCAGGGCCCCACGCTCTCGATCACGATGGATCAGGCGGTCGCGATGGCCCTGGAGGCG
Source organism: Acidobacteriota bacterium (assembly GCA_004297655.1). Lineage (GTDB taxonomy): Bacteria > Acidobacteriota > Vicinamibacteria > Vicinamibacterales > SCN-69-37 > SCUN01. The sequence continues at coordinate 800 of SCUN01000168.1, forward strand.
AACCTGGGCCTGAAAGCGGACCGGCTTTCACCGGAGATCCAGTCGCAGGTGCTGGCCGCCGCGAAGGCGTTCTACAACCCGCAGTTCGTGACGGGCGCGTCACGGTTCAATTCCGAATCGGCGCCGACGAGCTTTCTCGATTCCACGGCGACGAGCGTGACGAGCGCGACGAACCGGTTCAGCACGGGCGTGTCGCAGAACCTCCAGTGGTACGGCGGCAACTACCAGGTGTCCTGGGGCGGCAGCCGGACGGAGAACAGCTCGGCCGGCAACCCCTTCAACCCGCAGCTCGGTTCGACCTTCTCGGTGACGTTCTCGCAGCCGCTGCTCCGCAACTTCCTGACCGACTCGGCGCGGACGTCGGTCAAGGCCAACACGATTCAGCAGCAGATCACCGACACGATTCTCGCGGAGAACGTCGCGCGCACCGCGCGCGACGCGCGCCTGCAGTATCTGAATCTCATCGGCGCGATCGAAGGCCGGAAGGTGGCGCAGCAGAACCTCGACGTCGCGCGCGAGTCGCTCCGGAACGATCGCGCGCGCGTCGGCGTCGGCCTCATGGCGCCGGTCGACATCGTCGGCTCCGAGGCGTCGGTCGCGGATCGCGAGGACGCGCTCATCATCGCGGAGGGCCAGATCGCGCGGGCGATGGATCAGCTCCGCCAGTTCATCCTCGATCCGGCGCGGCCGGATTACTGGACCGTCACGATCGTGCCGACCGATCCGATCAACGCGGAGCCGCGGCAGATCGACGTCGATGCGGCGGTGAAGACCGCGCTCGACAATCGCAGCGATCTCGTCACGGCGCGCAAGAATCTCGAGATCACGCGCACCCAGTTGGCCATGCTGCACAACCAGACGCTGCCGAACCTCGACTTCCGCGTGAACTACACGGGCACCGGCACGGCAGGCACGCAGTTCAAGTACGGCGGCAACGACTTCGTGAACCCGGTCAGCTCGACGTCGAAAGGCTTCGGCTCGGCGATCGGCGACGCGTTCGGCAACGTGCAGCCGGCGTGGACCTACAGCCTGCAGCTCGGCTACCCGATCGGCCGCAGCGACACGAAGGCCAACTACACGCGGTCCCAGCTGCAGATGCGGCAGCTCGAGCTGCAGTTGCACGAATCCGAGATCTCCGTCGCCCTGCAGGTGCGCGACGCGGCGCGCCAGGTCGAGACGAGCTTCAAGCGCGTGCAGACGTCACGCGCGTCGCTCGACGCGCAGCAGCGGCGGCTCGAAGCCGAGCAGAAGCGCTTCGAAGTCGGCACGTCGGACACCTTCCGGCTGTTCCAGGTCCAGCGCGACGTCGCCGCCCAGCGCGTGGCCGTGCTGCAGGCGATGCTCGGCTACTCGCAGGCCCTGATCAACTTCGAAGCGGTCCAGAGAATTCGCTAGGCGCGTTATAGTTCCAGCGTGAAAGTCACCGCGCTGGTCATCACGCTGAACGAGGCGGCGCACATCGAGGCGTGCCTCGGGTCGCTCGGCTGGGCCGACGAGCGTCTCGTGATCGACTCCGGAAGCACCGACGGCACCGTCGCCATCGCCGAGCGGCTCGGCGCGACCGTCATCACCCGCGCTTTCGACGGGTACAGCGCGCAAAAGAACTTCGGCGCGAGCCGCGCGGCCCACGACTGGATCGTGTCGATCGACGCCGACGAGCGCGTCACGCCGGAACTCGCGGCCGAGATGCGGGCGGCGGTGGCCGCGCCGGGCGATCACGCCGGATTCCGGATGCCGCGCGTGACGTGGCACCTGGGCCGGTGGATCCGCTGCACGGACTGGTACCCCGACAATCAGCTCCGCTTGTACGACCGGCGCCGCGCGCGGTGGAACGGGCGCAAGGTCCATGAATCGGTGATCGCCGACGGCCCGGTCGGGCGCCTGCAGCACGAACTGCAGCACTACGCGTACCGCGACATCGCCCATCACCTCGACACCATCAATCGCTACACGACGCTCGCTGCCGAGGAAATGCACGCGCGCGGCCGGCGCACCGGGATCGTCGAGCTGCTGCTCCACCCGCCCGCGGCGTTCCTGCGCAATTACATCCTTCGCGGCGGGTTCACGGCGGGCATCCCTGGCCTGATCGTGTCGGCGATGAACTCGTACTACGTGTTTCTCAAGTTTGCGAAACTGGCGGCGCTGCAGAAGTAGGACGCCGCATGCCAACGACATCGGTGCACATCGATACGGCCAGGACCTGGCGCGGCGGGCAGAACCAGGTGCTGCTCACCGTCACGGGCCTGAGCGAGCTCGGCCATCCGGCGGTGCTCGTCGCCAACAAGCGCGGCGAGCTGGCGCGCCGCGCGGCCGAACGCGGCAAGGAGGGCCTGCGCTTTCTGCCGTTTTCGCCCAAGAGCGAGTTCGACGTACACGCGGCGTGGCAGCTGGCGCGGATCTTCGCTGACGTGCGGCCCGACGTGATCCACGCGCACGATCCCCACGCCATCGCCCTGATGTCGATGGCGCTCAAGATGCCCGGCGCCTTCGAGAAGCGGCCGCTCATCGCCGCCTCGCGCCGCGTGGACTTCCATCTCCAGAAGAACGCGTTCTCGCGCTGGAAGAACAACCAGGTCGACGTGTGGATCGCGGCCTCCGGCCTGATCGCCGGCATGCTCGAGCGCGACGGCATCCCGGCCGGCCGCATCCGGGTCGTGCACGAAGGCGTGAGCGTGTCGAAGATCGACAAGATCGACAACGTCGACGCGCACGCCGTGTTCTTCCTGCCGCACAACGCGCCGCTCGTCGGCAACGTCGCCGCGCTCGTGCCGCACAAAGGGCAACGCCACTTCATCGCCGCCGCCGCGCGCGTCATCCGCGAGGTACCCGACGCGCGGTTCGTGATCCTGGGCGAGGGCGAACTCCGCGAGCCGCTCGAACGCCAGATCAAGGAACTGGGCCTCGAACGCCACGTGATCCTCGGCGGATTTCGCACCGACGTCATCGGCCTGATCAAGTCCTTCGACATCTTCGTGATGAGTTCGATCACCGAAGGGCTCGGCACGTCGATCCTCGACGCGATGGCGTGCGCCAAGCCCGTCATCGGCACGCGCACGGGCGGCATTCCGGAAGCGGTGCGCGACGAGGAAACCGGCGTGCTCGTGCCGCCGCAGGACGAGGGCGCGATGGCGGCGGCCATCATCCGGCTCTTGAAGGACAAACCGTTGGCCGCCCGCCTCGGCGCGTCGGGCCGTCAGCGCGCGGCCGAGTACTTCAGCGTCGAGCGGATGGTCGCCGAGACGCTCGGCGTCTACCAGAAGGCCGGCAGTGCTGTTTGAGCGGGCAGTCGGCGCTGCCGCGCTTCGTGCCGAACCCGCAGCCGCCCATCATGCTCAGATGACACAGCGCGAAGTCGTACCGCACGGGATCCTGTGGATCCGCCGCGCGTAACGCGGCCGTGATGTCGGCGGCCATCTTCCAGCCCGGCGACACGCGCCGGGTCAGCCCGAGGCACTTCCCCACCCGGATCGTGTGCGTGTCGAGCGGCACGAGCAATTTCGACGCCGGAATCCTCGTCCACCCGCCGGGATCCACGCCGTCGCGGCGGATCATCCAGCGCAGAAAGAGGTTCATGCGCTTGCAGGCCGATCCGGTTGACGGCCGCGCAAAGAAGTACGACTTGCCGCCGCGCCTGGCGAACGCCTCGATCGCCGGCGCCAGGTCCTCGTGCGACGCGTCGTAGCCGGACGCGAAGCACGCTTCGATCGACCCGTGCTCTTCGATCATCGAGCGCAGCACCATCAGGACCCCGATGACGTCGGCGCCCTTGACCCACCGGTGCACGAACCGCTTCAACGCCTCGCCGTCGCGCTGCGGGTCGAACTCGCGGACGAACGTCGAGGGCGACGGCCCCATGACGCGGCAGACCGCCTCGATCGACGCCATCACCGACGCGACCCGGCCGAACGCCAGCCCCGCCGCGATGAACGCAACGATCTCGCGGTCCTCGACGCGCCGGTACCGCCGCACGATCTGGATCGGATCCATCGCCGACTCCGGCGCGTTGAAGGCGTCGTAGAGCCGGTCGAGCGCGAGTTTCAAAACGTCGTGATGGGCTGATTCGCTTTGCACATCGGGCAATCCGCGACCAGGTAGTTGCCGGGCGCCTTGTATTCCGCCAGCGCGATGTTCGGGACGCCGAGGTCCACGATCGACTCGAGGCGGTCGCAGATTTCCGCGGTCGCGATCACGTGCCCGCCGGCGGCCTCGATGAGCGCCTTCGCGCGCTCGAACGTCTTCCCCGTATTCCGCACGTCGTCGACGAGCAGCACCCGCCGGCCGTTGAGCACCGTGCGATAGAAATCCCGAATGATGAGCCCGCCCTCGGAGTCCTGCGAAATCGGCGCGAACGAGTACGGCGGATGCGTGAGGGGCCGTCGTCCATCCATCAACCCGGCCATCGTGTGCGCCAGCAGCGCGCCGCCCATCACCGGTCCCGCGACGACTTCCGCCGCATTGGTGATCGTATCGGGCATGACGTCGATGAGGTCCTGGCCGTAGCGCCAGATCGCGGACGGCTGCCGAAACAACCGGTGCGGGTTGAGGTACACGCGGCCGTGATAACCGTTCCCGAAGTCGAAATGCCCGTCGGTCATGAGCACTTCGAACTCCTTCAAGCTCTCGAGTGCGCGTCTGCGCAGTTCGTCGTTTCTCACGCCCGCTCCTCAAACCGGTCGGCGCCGGTCACACTGCGATTCACAAACACCGTGCGGCCGCCGACGATGGTCGCCGCGGCGGCGCCGGTCAGGGTCCAGCCGTCAAACGGCGTGTTCTTGGATTTCGAGACGAGTTCCGCGGCGCGGATCGTCACGGGCGCGTCCGGCGCGATGATCGTGATGTCCGCGGGCCCGCCCTCGACGATCGTGCCGCCGGGCACGTTGAGGATCCGCGCCGGCGCGGCACTCAGCAGTTCGATGAGCCGGGGCCAGCCGATGATGCCGGGCTGGATCAGCTTCGCCACGCACAACGGAATCGCTGTCTCGAGGCCAACGATGCCGAAGGGCGCGCGATCGAATTCGAGGGCTTTCTCATCGGCGTGGTGCGGCGCATGGTCGGTCGCGATGACGTCGATCGATCCGTCGCGCAGGCCCTCGATGAGCGCCGCGCGATCGGCTTCCTCGCGCAGCGGCGGGTTCATCTTCGTGTTCGTGTCGTAGCCCTTGATGGCCTCGTCAGTCAGCGTAAAGTGATGCGGCGCGACTTCGCACGTCACGTTGACGCCGCGCGATTTGCCGTCGCGGACCGCGCGCAACGACTGCCGGACGCTCATGTGCGCGATGTGCACGTGGCCGCCCGTCATCTCCGCGAGGCTGATGTCGCGCTCCGCCATGATCGACTCGGCGACCGCCGGGATGCCTTTCAGGCCGAGCATCGCGGCCACCGGACCTTCGTGCGCGCACCCGTCGGCCTTGAGCGACGGATCTTCGCAGTGCTCGATCACGGGCATCTTGAACATCGACGCGTACTCGAGCGCGCGCCGCATCAGGAGCGCCGTGTTCACCGGCTTGCCATCGTCGGTGATCGCGACGCAGCCGGCGGCCCTGAGGTCGCCGATCTCCGTGAGCTGCTCGCCGTTCGATCCGATCGACACGGCGCCGATCGGGTACACGCGCGCGAGGTTCACCTCAGCCGCGCGCTTGAGGATGAACTGCGTGATGCCGGCCTGGTCGTTGACCGGCAGGGTGTTCGGCATGCACGCGACGGCCGTGAAGCCGCCGGTCACGGCGGAACGTGAGCCGGTCTCGATCGTCTCCTTGTGCTCCTGCCCCGGCTCGCGCAGGTGCACGTGCATGTCGATCAGCCCCGGCGCCACGATGAATCCGGCGGGCACCTCCACGACGCGCGCGCCGTCGGCCGCGAGCGACTTGCCGATCTTCGCGATGCGCCCGTGCTCGATCAACACGTCGAACTGGCCGTCGCGGCCGGCGGCCGGGTCGATCACGCGTCCGTTCTTCAACAGCACCTTCATTCGTTCTCCTTGGACTCGCCGGCGAGCAGGTACAGCACGGCCATCCGCACGGCGACGCCGTTGGCGACCTGGTCGAGGATCACCGACTGCGACCCGTCGGCGACGTCGCTCGCGATTTCCACGCCGCGATTCATCGGGCCGGGGTGCATCACGATCGCGTCGGTCTTCGCGCGCTTGAGCCGCTCGGCGTTCAGGCCGAACAGCGTGAAGTACTCGCGCACCGACGGCAGGAACAGGCCGTGCATGCGCTCATGCTGCACGCGCAGCATCATGACGACGTCGGCGCCTTCGCAGGCTTCGTCCATGCTGGTCGTCGACGTCACGCCGAGGCGGTCGAGCCCGAGCGGAATCAGCGTCGCCGGACCGCACGCCACGACCGACGCGCCCATCTTGGTGAGAAGCAGCGCGTTCGAGCGCAGCACGCGGCTGTGAAGCAAATCTCCCACGATCGCCACGCGCAGGCCGGCCAATCGGCCTTTGCGCTCGCGGATCGTGAAGGCGTCGAGCAGCGCCTGCGTCGGATGCTCGTGCGTGCCGTCGCCGGCGTTGATGATGCTCGACCGGCACACCCGCGAGAGCAGGTGCGCCGCGCCCGACGAGGCGTGGCGCACGACGATCATGTCCGGCGACATCGCCTCGAGCGTCTTCGCCGTGTCGATGAGCGTCTCGCCCTTGACCACGCTCGATCCGGCGGTGGTCATCCCCATCGTGTCGGCGCTCAGGCGCTTTTCCGCGAGCTCGAACGACAGCCGCGTGCGCGTGCTCGGCTCGAAGAAGAGATTGACGACCGTGCGTCCGCGGAGCGCCGGCACCTTCTTGATCGATCGCGCGCCGACCTCTTTCATCGCCACGGCCGTGTCGAGGACGAGCGCGATCTCCGCTTCATTGATGTCGTCGATGCTCAGGAGATGCCGCGTCCGGAGCGCGGTCGCCGCTGTCGCCGTCATGACTGCACCTCCACTTCATCGCGGCCGTCGATTTCGGCCAGATGCACCTGCACGCTTTCGCGGAGCGACGTCGGCACGTTCTTGCCGACATAGTCGGCTCGGATCGGCAGCTCGCGGTGACCGCGGTCCACGAGCACCACGAGCTGGATGGTCTTGGGCCGGCCGAAGTCGATGAGCGCGTCGAGCGCCGCGCGAATCGTCCGCCCCGTGTAGAGCACATCGTCGACGAGCAGCACGTGCTTGCCCTCGAGATCGAAGGGAATCTCGGTGCTGCGGACGACGGGCTGCGGCCCGACGCTCTGGCGCATCAAGTCGTCGCGATAGAGCGTGATATCGAGCGCGCCGGTGGGCACGTCGGCGCCGGTGATGTCTTTCAAGGCCGCGGCCAGGCGCCTGGCGATCGGCACGCCGCGCGTGCGAATGCCCACCAGACGAATGTCGTCGATGCCCCGGTTGTGTTCGATGATTTCGTGCGCGATCCGCGTGAGGCTTTTCGCCACGCGATCGGCGTCCATGACGACCGGCATTGTTCCCCTCTTTCCGCTCTCTCTGGAGCGAGTTAAAGAAGCCTCATCATCATACCCGAACTAGCGCTCGTGGGAGCCGATGAACGTCATGGGCCGCCCCAGCGTGAAGGTCCGCTGGAAGATGTCGGACCGGGCGAAGCCGTCCATGTCCCGGCCGATCGGCACGCCCATGTAATAGAGCACCGTCGGCGCGATGTCGACGACGGCGCCGCGGTGGTATTCGGCGGGCGCGACGTTCGAGCCGAAGGCGAGCAGGAAGCCGTCGGGAGCGTTCTCGTGGCTCCCGGTGTCGTCGGGCAGCCGGAGGATGCGGTTGGCGATCACCCGCGGCAGCGACACGGCGTCCTGGCCGAATCCCGAAACCACCAGCAGCAGATCGCCCGGCCGGAGCTTCGCCATCGTCTCGCCGATCTCGGCGTCGATCCAGCGGTAGTACGCGTCGAGCGCGCCGCCGAACTTCCGCTGCTCCTCCGGCGACACGTTGCGGATGGGGCTCACGAGCCGGCCCGGCTCCGAGTAGCCGAAGTATGGCCGCGAGAGCACGTCGATCCCTGTGTAGCGAATCGCGGTGAGATCGACCGCGAACTGGTCGTTGAGCTTGGCGAGCGCGCGGTTGTAGCTGCGGTCCCAGCGCGCGCGCGCGATCATCGGGGAACCCGCCGTGGGCGCTGTGTCGTCGGCCAGCACGTCCGGCCACGGCGTGAATTGCGTCTCATCGAACGCCTCGCGCGCGAGTTCCGCCGCCGTCGTCGGCGCGCCGTTGGTCGAGTCCGACAGGCGCAGCGGCGATGAGGAGGTCTGCTCGAAGCGATCGCTGATCACGAATCCGCGTGTCGCGCGCGCCGGCGACGTGAGCGGCCAGCGGACGATGCCGGCGGACAGATGGAAGTCCGAGAGGATGTCCCACAGCGTGCGGGCACGCAGCGCCGACGCGAGCGCGTCCTCGCGCGAGATGGCGCCGAGATCGATGAGCGCCTGGGAAAACATGTAGTCCGGCAGGAGATCCGCCGAGTCCGCGTCGGACTGACGCGCGCGGTAGATGCTCGACGAGCGGACGCCCGACTTGGGCGGGTACTTGCCGGTCGCCGCCGCGGCCCACACGGGCTCGGGCTGCGTCGGCCGCAGCGTCGCGAGCGGCACGATCGCGCCGCTGTCCAGAATGCGGCCGAAGTTCGGCAACTGCCCCGCCGCGACGCGATGCTTCACGAAGATCAGCGATGCGCCGTCGAGCAGAATCAGATGGACCGCCGGGGCCACGAGCGTCGGCGGCATGGCCGGCGCGGCCGGCGGCACCGTCGGCACCTGCACCTCGCCGATCCCGCGCACGCCGAGCGGCACGACGATCGAGACGGTGAGGACGAGGCTGAGCAGGGCCCCCGTGAACGGACGCCCGCGGCGGCCAAACGAGAATCGCGCCACCGCGATCAGCAGCAGCACGATCGCGCACACCGTGATCACGGTCGCGCCGGTCTGGAGGCGTCCGGCCGCGGCGTCGTCGAGCACCCAGCGAAAGCCGCGCCAGTTCGCCCAGCTGCTGGAGGCGGCGGCGCCGGCCGTGGCCGCGCTCGTCCACGCGAGCACGCGCACGCTGAGCCACGCCGGCTTCAACTGCGTGCCGGTGAACGCGTCGCGCACGACGAGCGCCAGCCACACGCCGACGGTGAGCAGCAGACCGTGCACGCTGAGCGCGGCCACATACCAGTGCAGGGCCGCCGCCGACACGAGGGGAATCTGCGGATTGAGTTGGAGGACCAGCGCCGTGACGTACGCCGCACCCAACAGGCCGACCAGCGCGGCGTTGGTGAACATGCGGATGAGGCGCATCCCGATATACTGTCCCAAGTGGCTGTCGATGTTCTCGCGGAGATTCTGACCAACCGCGCGCTCTCCCGCGACTACAACGTGCTCGGATTCGCGGCGCCGGAGATCGCGCGGCTCGCGCGCCCCGGTCAATTCGTGATGGTGCGGCCGACGAGCGGCAACGATCCCCTGCTCCGCCGGCCCTTCTCGATCTTCGAGATCCTGCGCGACGATCGTCGCCAGCCGATCGGCGTCTCGATCCTGAACAAGAACGTCGGCGTCGGCACGTCGCGCCTCTACGCCGCCAGACCCGGAGACAGACTGTCCATCCTGGGCCCGCTCGGACGGTCCTGGCTGGACGTCTTCGCCGATGCGCCAGGTCACGAATCGTGGTTCGTCGCCGGCGGCGTCGGCCTCGCGCCGTTCCTGACGCTGGCCGAACACACCGCGGCCGACAAACGCCCGATGAGACTGTTCTACGGCGGGCGCAGCCAGAGCGACCTGTACTACGCGTCGCTCTTCGAGGACCTCGGCGCGTCACTGCATCTCACCACTGAAGACGGCACCGCCGGCGAGAAAGGCCGCGTGACGCTCCCGCTCGAACGTGAACTCAAGGCCCGCGGCGGACGGCCGGTCACGCTCTACGCCTGCGGGCCGACGCCGATGATGCGCGCGGTCGCGGCGCTCGGCGCATCGCTCCACGCGCCGACCGTCGTCTCGCTCGAACCGGTCATGGGCTGCGGCATGGGCGGTTGCTACAGTTGCGTCGTGAAAGTCAGCGGCGCCGACCAACATCCGCACTTCGTCCGCTCGTGTCTCGAGGGCCCGGTGTTCGACGCGAAGCGCGTGCAGTGGGAGGCGCTGGCGCACTGATGGCACGCGACCTCTCGGTACAAATCGGCTCGCTCACGCTGAAGAACCCGATCATCGCGGCGTCGGGCTGCTTCGGCTACGGCCTGGAATACGCGGGCTCGCTCGACGTGTCAGCGCTCGGCGGCGTGGCGTCGAAGGGCCTCTTCCTGAAGGAACGCGAAGGCCATCCGCCGCCGCGCATCGTCGAGACGCCCTCGGGCATGCTGAACGCCATCGGCCTGCAGGGCATCGGAGTGCACCGGTACGTCGCCGAGAAACTGCCCGAGCTCCGCCGCCTCGGCGTGACCAACATCGTCAACATCTGCGGCACCACGCTCGACGAGTACTGCGAAGTGGCGCGGGTGCTGTCGGACCACGAAGGCGTCGCGGCGCTCGAACTGAACATCTCCTGTCCGAACATCAAGGAGGGCGGCATTCAGTTTGGCTGCTCGCTCACCGGGACCTACGACGTCGTCTCGGCGGTGCGGAAGGTGACCACGCTGCCGATCATTCCCAAGCTCACGCCGAATGTGACCGACGTCGCGTCGTTCGCGCGCGCCTCGGAGGAAGGCGGCGCCGACGCCGTCTCGCTCGTCAACACGTTCCTCGCGATGGCGATCGACGTCGAGACGCGCACGCCGAAACTCTCGAACATGCTCGGCGGTCTGAGCGGGCCCGCGATCCGGCCGATCGCGGTGCGTATGGTGTACGAGTGCCACCAGGCCGTGAAGCTCCCGATCATCGGCATGGGCGGTATCCAGTCGGCGACCGACGTCATCGAATTCCTGATTGCCGGCGCCTCGGCGGTGCAAGTCGGCACGGCCAACTTCGTGGACCCGTTCATCTGGACGAAGCTGACCGACGGCCTCGCGGACTACATGGATCGTCATGGCATCGGGCGTGTCTCGGAAATCACCGGCAGCCTGAGGAAGAACACGTGAATCCGATCCTTGTGGCCCTCGACGTCTCGATGGCATCCGACGCAAGACGGCTCGCCGACACGCTCGGCGATTCGGTCGGCGGCCTCAAGATCGGCTTCCAGCTCTTCACCGCGGTCGGCCCGTCGATCGTGCGCGAAATGGTCGAGTCAGGCCACCGCGTGTTTCTCGACCTCAAGTTCCACGACATTCCCAACACCGTCGCCGGCGCGGTGGCCGCGGCGACCGATCTCGGCGTGTGGATGGTCAACGTCCACGCCGCGGGCGGGCCCGCGATGCTCGCCGCCGCGCGCGATGCCGCCGCCGAGCGCGCCGCCGCGCTCGGACGCCCGAAACCGCTCGTGATCGCCGTGACCGTGTTGACCAGCATGGACGCGACGGCGCTCGCCGCGGTGGGCGTCTCGCGATCGCCGCTCGACCAGGTCGTGCATCTCGCGACGATGGCGAAGGAATGCGGCCTCGATGGCGTCGTCGCGTCGCCTCAGGAGACGGCCGCCATTCGTGGAGCGTGCGGCAAGGATTTCGTGATCGTGACGCCCGGCATCCGCGGCGGAGCCGCCACCGCGGCCAAGGCCGACGATCAAAGCCGCATCGCGACGCCGGCGGGCGCGATGGCCGCGGGCAGTTCGTATCTTGTGGTGGGGCGCCCGATCACGGCGGCGCAGGATCCCCGCGCCGCCGCTCAGGCGATTCTGGCGGAAATCAGGACGTCCGACGTCTAGCGTCCAACGCCGAACGTCCCCCAGGGAACGTTTGACGTGGGACGCCGGACGAGGGACCTACTTGGCTGTTATGACGACGTGCCCGCGGCGGTTCAGCGACCAGCAGGACTCGGCGTCTTCCATGCAGAACGGCTGCTCTTCGCCCTTGCTCACCATGGCGATGCGCGCCATGTCGATGCCGAGGCTGCCCAGGTAGTCGCGCGTCGCGTTGGCGCGGCGTTCGCCGAGCGCCAGGTTGTACTCGTTGGTGCCGCGGTTGTCGGCGTGCCCCTCGATCAGGATCCGCACGCTCGTCCACTTCTTCAGGAACGCCGCGTTCTTCTCGAGCGTCGCGCGCGACGCGTCGGTCAGTTCGGCCTTGTCGAAATCAAAGAAGACATCGCCGAGCGGCTTCTGCGCGATGAGGTCCGCGAGTGACAGCCGGGCGAACAGCTCTTCTTCGGTCGGCGGCGGCGGTGGAGGCGGCGGCGCGGGCGCCGGCGGCGGTGGAGGCGGCGGGGGCGGGGTCGCTACGGGCGCCGGCGGCGGGGGGGGCGGCGGCGGGGGCACCACCACCGGCGGCTGCTTCTTGTGGCACGCCGTCAGGCTCGCCATCGGCGCGGCCAGGGCCACCAGCATCAGAACACTCGTCAGAGCTCGTCGCATCAGTAAACTCCTGCGGTATCTTGCCCCGAATGCAATAATTCCCGCAATGGATCGTCTTCTGGCCGCGACCGCGGCCGTCGAAGACCGGCACTTCTGGTTTCTCGGTCTTCGCCGTTTTGCCAAGCTCATGCTCGATCGCGCCCTGCCGGCCCGGCGGCCGCTGCGCATCCTCGACTGCGGCACGGGCACCGGCCGCAACCTCGATTGGCTGGGCGGCTACGGGTGGGCGGTCGGCGTCGAGCGCTCGCCGACCGGCCTCGCCGCCGCGCGCGCCGCCCGCCGCCGCGTCAGCGCCGGCGACGTGACCGCCCTGCCCTTCCCGAACGGCGCGTTCGACCTCGCGACGTCCTTCGACGTCATCTACTCGCTGGATGACGACGCGGAAGGCCGTGCGCTGCGCGAAATGCACCGCGTCCTCGCGCCGGGCGGCCTCGCGCTGGTCAATGCGGCCGCGCTCGACATCCTTCGCGGATCACATTCCGCGCTGGCCCAGGAACGGCGGCGGTACACTTCGGCGCGGCTCGCGGCCAAACTGCACGACGCCGGGTTCGATGTGGTGCGGATGTCGTACACGAACTTCCTGACGCTGCCGATTACGCTGGCGGTACGGCTGGCGCAGCGCGCCGCCGGCCAGGGGCATCAGGCTGCGGAGACTGAGATGTCGGTACCGGTGGAGCCGGTGAATTCGATCCTGGCGGGCGGGCTGGCGGCGGAAGCCGCGCTGATGCGGCTGATGCCGCTCCCCGCCGGATCGTCAGTGATGTGCGTCGCGCGAAAACGGTAGACGACTACTCGTCCCAGTTATCGTCCTCGGCGTCGTCCTCGTCATCGTCGAGGTCGTCGAGATCGTCATCGCCCTCGGCTTCTTCCTCGTCGTCCTCCTCGTCGTCCTCGTCTTCATCGTCGTCGATGTCGAATTCGAGGGGATCGAGGGTGGCGATGCGCAGCGCGCTGCCACAGTCAGCGCACTCAAATGCGTCTCCGACCTGAAGGTCTTCGAGGTCGTCGTCGTCGATTTCAATTTCGGCGTCGCATTCAGGACACGTAGCCATACACTGCTCCGAGGGATCGATTATACATGTCGCTCTCAAAAACAATTCTTATCGCGCACCACGTGCCGGAGGTTCGCGATCGCGTGGCGGCGGCGCTCGCCGACGCGCGTCACGATTATGTGACGGCGGACACCGCGGATGCGGCCCTCGCGGCGGTGGCCGACGGCGAACGCCCGGTCAGCCTGGCCGTCGTCGACCTCGGCCTCGCGCCGGACGCCGGCCGATTCGTCGGCGATCTCAAGCGCCACGCGCCCCGCGCGATCCCGGTGGTCGTCTTCGCCGGGTCCGTGCGTTCGAGCGCGGACGTCCCGGCGCTTCTCGCGGCGGGCGTCTCAGGCTATCTCAACGAGCACGCCGCCACGGCACAGCTGGTCCCGTCGCTCGCCCCGCACCTGTTTCCCGACAGCTTCGACCGCCGCAGCAGCGCGCGGGTGACACTCGGCATTTCGGTGTCGTACCGCGCGGGCCAGACGATCGCCGGGGCGCTCACGCTCAACGTCGGCAAGGGCGGCATCGGCGTGCGCACGATGAGCCCGCTGGCCGCGGGAACGCCGGTGCAGCTCAAGTTCCGGCTGCCGTCAGGCGTCAGCGAGATCGAGGCGACCGGGCGCGTGGCGTGGAGCAATCGCCAGGTCGGCATGGGGATTCAGTTCGAGCGAATGGACGCGAGCGCGCAGGCGTTGATTGACGCGTTCGTGGACGCCAATTCGTAGTCACCAATTCGGCGAGTTGCTGATCAAGCGCAGCGAGTTCGCCGTCACCAGCAACGTCGCCCCGGTGTCGGCGAAGACCGCCATCCAGAGCGACGTCACGCCGAACACCGCGAGCACGATGAACGCGAGCTTCAGCCCGAGCGCGATCGCCACGTTCGCGCGGATGATCCTCAGCGTTCTGCGGCTCAGCCGGAACAGGGCCGGCAGTTTCGACAGATCGTCGCCGAGCAGCGTGACATCGGCCGCTTCGATCGCCAGGTGGCTGCCGGCCGTGCCCATCGCAATGCCGAGGTCCGAGGCGGCGAGCGCCGGCGCGTCATTCACGCCATCGCCCACCATCGCCACGGGCCCGTAGCGCGCGCGGAGCTCTTCGACGCGCAGAACTTTGTCGCCCGGCAGTAGCTCGGCGTGCACGGCGTCGAGATCGAACGACTCGCGCAGCCGCGACGCCGTCTCCTGCAGATCGCCGGTCAACAGCGCGACGTGCGTGACGCCGGCATCGCGCAGTTCGGCGACCGCCCGGGCGCCGGTTTCCTTCGGGGAGTCGCCAAGGCTGATGACACCCATGCCCTCGCCGGAGCGGCCCACCAGCACCGTCGTCTCGCCGCGCCCGGACATCGTCTCGAACTGGCGATGGAGTTCCGGCGTGCAGAGCCGACGTTCCTCGAACAGACGATGGCTGCCGACGATGACGTCGCGGTCGTCGACGCGCGCTTCGGCGCCGCGCCCCGGCAGCGCGCGGAAGTCGTCGCCCGGCGCCACGGCCACGCCCGACGTCTTCGCGTGCGAGACGATCGCGCGGCCGATCGGATGCTCCGACCGCGATTCGAGCGCGGCGGCGACGCCGAGCACGCCGTGCGCCGACACGCCCTCCACGCCGACGACGTCCATCACCGTCACCCGGCCGTGAGTCAGCGTGCCGGTCTTGTCGAAGGCGACGCATGTGATGTCAGCCGCTCGTTCGAGATGCATGCCGCCCTTAACGAGCACGCCGTGCCGCGCGGCGGTCGTCAGCGCGGCCATGATCGCCACCGGCGTCGAGATCACGAGGGCGCAGGGGCAGGCGGCGACGAGGAGCATCAAGGCCCGGTAGAACCACATTGAGAATTGGGGGGATTGATAATTGATAAGTGGCGGAACAAGCGCCACGCCGATGGCGAGAATGAACACCGCTGGCGTGTAGGTTCGGGCGAAGCGGTCGACGAACTGTTGCGTCGGCGCGCGGCGAGCTTGAGCATCTTCGACGAGATGCAGGATGCGCGCGGAGGCGCTCGATTCGGCGGGCGCCGACGCCTCCATTTCGAACGCGCAGTTGCCGTTCACCGTGCCGCCGAGCACCGCGTCGCCGGGAAACTTCTCCACTGGCCATGACTCTCCGGTGATCGGCGACTGATCCACGGTGGTTGCGCCCGTGACGATGCGGCCATCCACGGCCAGGCGTTCGCCCGGACGCACGATCACGACGTCGCCGACGACGACGTCGGCCGCGAGGATTTCGGATTCGCGGCCGGCCCGCCGGACCAGCGCGCGATCGGGCGCCGACGCCATCGCGCGGCGCACCGCGCCGCGCGCGCGGCGCGTGGTCCAGCACTGCTCCAG